>JBAXON010000137.1:0-8406 GCA_037133255.1 Deltaproteobacteria bacterium | reverse complement strand
AAGGCGCAGGTTATGAAGTAGTCGATCTCGGGGTTGACGTTAGCAATGAAAAATTTATCGAAGCAGTAAAAACACACAGCGATGCCAAAATACTCGGGCTTTCCGCACTGCTTACGACAACTATGCCGTACATGAAAGAAGTAATCGATGATGTGAGAAAAATATCGAAAGGCTTGAAAATCATCGTCGGCGGGGCACCGGTTTCCCAGACATATGCCGATGAAATAAAGGCCGATGCTTATGCGGCCGATGCCGCATCCTCAGTGGACATTATAAAACGCCTATTGAACTGAATAACGACAGATCACCAGTAACGTTTAGTAAGGCTTAACGGTATAACTGAATAGAAAAAGGGGAAATTATGATCATCGTAGGTGAAAAAATTAATTCCACCCGCAAATCGATCGCAGAAGCTATTGCCGCAAGAGATAAAGAATTCATTCAAAAAGAAGCGAAAGCCCAGAGCGATGCCGGAGCGGATTATATAGATGTCAATGCGGCAGCATTTATGGAAAAAGAAGCAGAATGCCTCAAATGGCTGATAGAAGCAGTGCAAGAAGTAACAGAAACTCCATTGTGTCTTGATAGCCCTGATCCGGCAGTAATAAAAAAAGTTATTCCGCTTACGAAAAAGCCTCCTATGATTAATTCAATAACCCTTGAACCATCTCGCATGGATACCCTTCTGCCTCTTGTTCTTGACTATAATGCAACCGTTATCGGTCTTTGCCAGACTAAAGGAAATATGGGAAAGACCGTAAATGAAAAAGTTGAAATAGCGGGACGATTGGTCGAAAAGATTACATCATCGGGCATCCGCATAGATTCACTCTATATAGATCCTCTGGTCTTTCCGGTGGGGACAGATACGAACTCGGTGAGAGCGACTCTGGACGCCATAGAGATAATCATGAAACAATTTAGTGGCGTGCATACTATATGCGGGCTCACAAACGTTTCACACGGGCTTCCCGAGCGTAAACTAATTAATCGTACACTGTTAGCAGAGGCCATAGCACGGGGACTAGACGCGGCAATACTTGATCCTACGGACAAACAGCTTGTCAGTGTCATGAAATCCGCTTTGATGCTTATGGGGAAGGATGAGTATTGTGTGGAGTACATAAAGGCTTTTCGAAAAGGCTTGCTTGCGTGATTGGTTTCCCCGCAATCCCAATCGGTACGTGGTGTCTTTTAAAACAGTCTGGAAATTAATAGCAAGTAGCTATCAAATGCCGTAGCCTGTTCTTTCAATGAGTTCAATCTGCATTTCTTTGTTCAGTGTGACAAAATAAGCGTTGTATCCGGAGATGCGCACAAGAAGGTTGCGATAATTTTCCGGATAGGCCATCGCGTCTTTCAGCAGCTCCGAAGTTACAACGTTGAATTGCATCTGCATTCCGCCCTGCTGAAAATAGGTCTTCACATAAGAACTCATCGCGTCAATGGTACTTTCCCGTCTGCTTTGCAGTCCCGGCATGAGTTTAACGTTAAAGGCGATATTGTTATCCATAAACTGTGCCTGGAGATGCGCGACATCTGTGATGTTATCAAGAAAATTCTTTGATGCTGAAGGATGCGGCGTGAGTCCCGGAGTAAAGGCTTTGCCCGTGCGCCTTCCAGAAGGAAGAGCGCCGGAAAGCGATCCGTAGGCCACATGCTGCGACATGGACCAGAACCCGGCGGTGTACTTTCCGCCACGGTAATTTTTGTGGCGGCCATAACAGCCGGAGATGAATTCTGTAATGCGGTTGGCAAGCGCGAGTGGTTCAGGGTTTCCCGATCCGAAAAGCGGCACCTTGTTTTGCACGAGGGCAAGAATTTTCGGGTTATTCGTGAAATTCTCATCCACGGCCTTTTTCAGTTCAGCAAACGAAATTATTTTATCATCGAAAACAAGCTTCTTGATTACCATCAGCGAATCAGTAACATCCGCAAGCCCGATATTGGAAGTGCCGGAGGTGTTGTAAATGGCTCCACCTTTAGTCACATCAATTCCCTTTTCAATGCTGCCGCTGATGAAGGAACTGAGCAGTGGTGATGGCCGCAGCATGGTATGCGCCTCTGCAAGCAGGTTGTTTAGTTCCACTGCCTGGTCAATGAGGAATTCCTGCTGTGCCGTAAATGCCTTGAAAAAATCCTCAAAAGTGGCAAAGCCGCCTTTTTCAATGCTTCCCGTAGTTGGCCCGAGATCCCAGTTCATCGCGGGGTGGCGGCCGTTGTTGAGCGCCATTTCCAGCGCCGCGACCATGTTCATCAGGATTGATCCGGTATGTCCCATGTGTTTGCCGCAAAGAGTCGGCTCCACGCAGCCGGTGGCTGCCCAGTCACGAATGTCAGAGATTTCCGAGCCGTGCGGGCTAAGCGCGGCAAAGACATTTTCATCGCTGTGCATGGAGGGGGTGGCGGCAGTAATATAATTTACTTCACAGAGGCGTTTCAGATAGGCATCGCTGTTTTTCTCCGTGCTGAATCGCGCGTTGACATTGGGGTCGCGAATGGAGAGCATTTCCGTGACTTTGAGAATAATATAGGTCATATCGTTGACACCGTCATTGCCCTCAGGCGTAACACCGCCAAGGGTGATTGCCTGATCAGAAGAACTGCCGCCGAAAAGATAATTGCCGATATCCGGCACGAGCGGAAGATGATCGGTACAACGCATAAAGAAACAGGCAACAAGCTCAAGCGCGGATGTGAGGTATTCTTTTCGTCCGTCTTCGCTTTGAATTTTTTCCATGTCTTTGACAAAATAAGGCTGTAGCCACTGGTCGAGCCTTCCTAGAGAAAGACCGGTATTCGTATTTTCCATGTGCAGCGCCACCCAGACAATCCAGATGGCATTCACTGCTTCGTCCAGGGTTTCCGCAGGATTTGCCGGCACCTTCGCGCATATTGCCGCAAGCCTGACGAGTTCTTTTTTTCTTCCCGGATTTTGTTCGGAGGAGGCCAGAGCGGATGCTTCCGATGCGAGGTTCTTCGCGTAGGAAATTACCCCTTCGAGTGTTATCTTCATTGCCGTTAAAGAAATATTGTTGGCTGCGGTATTTTTTTCCTCCTTCAGCCGGGCATCAATTTCTTCCATGATACCAATCAGGCCTTTGTCCAGTACCTTCGGAAAATCGGGGATGGTGTGGGAGATGCCTACCGATTTCCAGACAAAATAATATACCCAGCGCTCATCAATCGAGAGACAGAGAGGATTGTGGTATTTGTCCCGCACATATTCCCGAAAATTCCTTTTTGCCCAAAAAGGAAAAAGATCATGCAGTACGAGGGCATCTTCTTCGGATATAGTATAGGGATTGAGCACGCGCTTATCTACTGATTTCAGCTCTCCCCAGATCATCGTGCCCTGCGCGTCCGGATAGATGATGACGCCGGTTGGTTCTTTGGATGTTGATGTCCCGGCAATAAGATCATTACTGTGGATGATCGGCTTGCGGTTTTCCATCAAAAATCTGTAAGCAAACGCTGCCCGAAGTTCCGGCTGCCAGAGATTCCCGTGATTATCTGACTCAAATCCATTTTCCCTGTACCACTGTGTCAGAAGCCGCGGGCGTTCAGTACATATTGCCGGCATTATCGTGAAGTGCTCATCCAGAAATTTTTCGATCCTGGGGAATTTATCGATGCTGTACTCGGAAAGATAAGGATCATCAAGGTATCGGACATTCTTATCAGTCCTTCTCGCTTTCAACCTGTTTTTGTTTCTTTCCGGGATATTTGCCACAAGCTTTTCATGGTCGCCTGTGCCGTATTCATTTTTGCGGGACGCCGTATCTTCCTTAATTTTTTTCGTAAGCATTCTCTGGTGCTTTTTCCCGAGGAGCAAAGAAAGATAAAAGTTAAACAACTGAAGATACGCGATATTTCCATCCAGAACCATTTTGTTGTGCAGGATTAAACCGAGCATTTCATTAGGAGTAATTTTCAGCATTTCGCGAACAGTTTCTTTGTTCATAAAACGCATTATCACATCGGTACCGGGCTGGATTTTCCCTGCAACAGATACCTTGCCGTTTTTGAAAGTAATTGATTGCTCAAGTTTTCCGTTTTCGAGTCTCATCCCGACAGAAAAATTTATCCAGCCGTCAGTTGTTTTTAAATACTTTTTCAAAGACGGACGGGTGCTAAACATAAATGCCATTATTTGTAAAAGAAGGTGGGTTATTAAATTCATGAATGCTGTCTCCTTAAGGTACATCTTCCCAATTCATATTGACATTACGGCAAAAAATATGCTCTTATGACCAATAATTGTCAAGCAGAAACAGGAGAACGAAATAACTTGAAAAAAAGTAAAACAAGTTTCTTTTGTCAGCATTGTGGCTATATGTCACCAAAATGGCTGGGCAAGTGTCCATCCTGCAATGGGTGGAATTGCTTTGCCGAAGAACTGGTGGCACAGACAGAGTCAGGAAGTCGTGCCGAAATGAAATTTGATGGCCAGCCGATGCCGATAGAGGATATTCCTGCCGACGAAGGTCAGCGCACACTTACCGGTATCGCAGAAATTGATCGTGTCCTGGGCGGTGGTATTGTAGGTGGTTCGGCAATTCTGATCGGCGGCGAACCGGGGATCGGCAAATCCACTCTCATGTTGCAGGTGATGAAAAATCTGGCCGAAAAAGGTCATCGGGTGCTCTATGTTTCCGGTGAAGAATCCGCTCAGCAGATAAAATTACGCAGTAACCGCATCGGCGCCACCACGAAAGATTTGCTGTTGCTTGTGGAAGTCGCACTCGAGAGGATTCTTGCGCAGATTAAATTAGTTGAGCCGGCGATTGTTGTGATTGATTCCATCCAGACAGTTTATTCCAGCGATTTGATGTCTGCCCCTGGCAGTGTGGGGCAGGTGAGGGAAGCTTCATCGCGGCTGATTCATTTTTCCAAAAAAAACGGGATTCCCGTGTTTTTAGTCGGGCATGTGACCAAGGATGGCTCTATTGCCGGCCCCAAGGTTTTAGAGCACATGGTGGATACTGTTCTTTATTTTGAAGGTGATTCGGGTCATGCCTACAGGATTATCCGCAGCATTAAAAACCGCTTTGGCCCGACCAACGAAATTGGCGTTTTTGAAATGCAGGAAAATGGTCTCAAAGAGGTACCGAACCCTTCGGCCTTTTTTTTAGAGCAGCGGCCACAAAATGTCCCCGGATCGGTAGTTGTGCCCAGCCTGGAAGGCACAAGGCCGATATTGGTGGAAATTCAGGCGCTGGTTTCCGCGACTAATCTGGGAATGCCCAGGCGTACAGCTATCGGTGTGGATCATAATCGTGTATCGCTTCTGGTGGCGGTTTTGGATAAAATTTGCGGCTTGCATCTGGGAGGCTCCGATATCTTTATCAATGTTGCAGGTGGTGTCCGGGTGGAAGAGCCGGCAGTTGATCTGGGTGTTGTTGCCGCGATGGCTTCGAGCTTTCTGGATCGTCCGGTTGATTTCCGGACGGTTATTTTGGGAGAGGTAGGGCTGACAGGAGAGGTTCGGGCTGTTTCGCAAACAGAAGTGCGGGTAAAAGAAGCAGCGCGTTTAGGCTTTACCCGGTGCATTGTGCCCAAAACAAACGCAAAACAATTGACAAAAATAGACAAAATGGAAATATGCGCGATAAGTTCACTGAAAGAATTACTGGAAAATCTTTTCTAGAAAACCTTGACACAGGGGAAATAGTGCATAAAATAGCGCCGCTTCAATAGAATTCATAAATTTAATAAAAAAATTCAGAAAGGAGAAGAAAAAGTATGAAAATCAGACCTTTACAGGATAGAATCATTGTAAAACGTTTGGAAGAGGAAACAAAAACAAAGGGAGGAATCATCATTCCCGATACAGCCAAGGAAAAACCAATTGAAGGTAAAGTCACGGCAGTGGGCAAAGGCAAAGTCGCTGATGACGGTACCCTGATTAAAATGGAAGTAAAAGTTGGTGATACCGTCCTTTTCAGTAAATACGGCGGAAACGAAGTAAAGATAGATGGTCAAGAATACCTGATCATGAGAGAAGATGACATTCTGGGAATTATTGAAAAATAAGAAAATTTTAAGGAGGAATATATACAATGGGTGCAAAAATACTTCTTTACGATGAAGAAGCAAGAAAGTCGATGCTCAAGGGCGTAAACACCCTGGCCGACGCTGTAAAAACAACCCTTGGACCAAAGGGACGTAACGTAATCATTGATAAAAGCTATGGTTCACCAACCGTCACCAAAGACGGTGTGACTGTGGCTAAAGAAATCGAACTGGAAGATAAGTTTGAAAACATGGGCGCGCAGATGGTCAAAGAAGTTGCCAGCAAGACCAGTGACGTTGCCGGTGATGGAACAACTACTGCGACACTTTTGGCACAGGCAATTTATCGCGAAGGCGTCAAAGCCGTCGCCGCAGGCTCAAACCCGATGGATATTAAACGCGGGATTGAGAAGGCCGTAGATACCGTAGTCAAAGAGCTCAGCAAGATGAGCAAACCCACTAAAGATCAAAAAGAAATCGCTCAGGTTGGCACAATTTCCGCCAACAACGATGAAACAATCGGCAATATCATTGCCGAGGCAATGGGCAAAGTCGGCAAAGAAGGCGTCATTACCGTAGAAGAAGCCAAAGGGTTGGAGACGGAACTGGAGATCGTTGAAGGCATGCAGTTTGACCGCGGCTATCTTTCTCCTTACTTTGTCACCAACGCCGAAAAGATGCTTGTTGCTCTGGAAGACGTGCTGATTTTAATCTACGAAAAGAAAATCAGCAACATGAAAGACCTGCTGCCGATTTTGGAACAAATTGCCAAGATGGGCAAACCGCTGCTCATCATCGCGGAAGATATCGAAGGCGAAGCGCTGGCAACATTGGTTGTCAACAAGATTCGCGGCACGTTGCATGTAGCGGCTGTTAAAGCTCCCGGCTTCGGCGATCGCCGCAAGGCCATGCTCGAAGACATCGCCATCCTCACCGGTGGCAAGATGATTTCCGAAGACATGGGTTACAAACTCGAAAACGTCAAGATGGAAGATTTGGGACGCGCCAAGAAGATCTCCATTGATAAAGACAACACCACAATTATCGATGGTGCCGGAAAGCGCTCTGAGCTGGAAGGCCGTGTCAAGCAGATTCGTGCTCAGATTGATGAGACCACATCTGATTACGATAAAGAGAAGCTTCAGGAAAGACTGGCCAAACTGGTAGGCGGTGTTGCCGTAATTAAAGTAGGCGCCGCGACCGAGTCTGAAATGAAAGAAAAGAAAGCCCGCGTGGAAGACGCGCTAAACGCAACGCGTGCCGCTGTTGAAGAAGGCATCGTTCCCGGTGGTGGAGTTGCCTATCTGCGGACCCTTCCGGCGTTGGTTAAAATGGAACTTCAAGGTGATGAGCAAATCGGTGTCAATATTGTGAAGAAAGCAATTGAAGAGCCGATTAAAATGATCGCCTGCAATGCCGGTATGGAAGGCAGCATTGTTGTGGAAAGAGTAAAAGAAAAGAAGGGCGCATTCGGATTCAATGCCCGCACCGATCAGTATGAAGATATGATCGCGGCAGGTGTCATTGACCCGACCAAGGTTACCCGTTTTGCATTGCAGAACGCAGCCTCAGTTGCCGCGCTGCTTTTGACAACCCAGTGCATGATTGCCGATAAGCCTGAAGAGAAGGGCGCCGGCGGTGGAATGCCCGGCATGCCTCCCGGCGGTGGTGGATACCCCGGAATGGGAATGTAAGAAATAGGTCGATAGACTGAAGACTATTAGGGAAAAGCCCCTTGTCCATACGGACGAGGGGCTTTTTTATTTCTTGTTTATTCCTTTGACATAAGACGCCATTTTTTTTATAATTAAATTAACCATCCTAAGAAAGAAGGTCATCGCCCAAAATGAAACATACATTAAATGTTGAGGAACGCGGACAGTTGGATCGGCGCATAGCTGATGCGGAAAAGCGTACAGGCGCTCAGATTGTACTGGCAGTGATCGAACGCAGTGATTCCTACGCGGAACTCCCCTGGAAGGCCTTCGCGCTGGGCGCCTCCATTGCCGGCTTTTTAGTTTTAGGGATGAACCTTTTGTGGCCGCTACCTTCTCCCACTACCGCGGCGCTGCTGGCAATTGTCATGATGCTCTCGGCAGCAGCGGGCTTTGCCCTATTGTGCGTTTTTTCTCCCGATTTTGCGAGGCTCTTTCTACATGCTCACCGTGCCGAGGTGGAGATACGGCAATACGCCGAATCTCTCTTTCTTTCCAAACAAATGTTTACCACAACTAAGCGCAAGGCCGTATTGCTGCTGGTCAGCATATTCGAGCGGCAAATCTTTGTGCTTCCCGATACTGGGCTTGTCTCAAAGTTAAATCAGGAGGCCACAGATAATATTATTCAACATATGCGTCCATATCTGATAGCAGGCAAGACCGCGCGGGCACT
>JBAXON010000136.1:0-8423 GCA_037133255.1 Deltaproteobacteria bacterium | reverse complement strand
TAATACCAAGTAAGCTTTCAAAAATTCATAGTTTATTTTTTGAAAGCAACTTGGTTTTATCCTTTCAATGTAAACACTGCTAGTTTTCTATAAACCGCGCCTTGTGGCAAGAGTTTGCTTTGGAACAAAATCAATTCCTTGCATTCAAAAACGCCTGTGGCAAAAACATTGTGCTTGACCAAAGCCTCGCTG
Source organism: Deltaproteobacteria bacterium (assembly GCA_037133255.1). Taxonomy (GTDB): domain Bacteria; phylum Desulfobacterota; class Syntrophia; order Syntrophales; family Smithellaceae; genus FEN-1160. The sequence continues at coordinate 8,231 of JBAXON010000136.1, read as the reverse complement.
ATTCCGGTTAAAACCTGCGAGTCCTTGATCCGGCCTAAAGTCAGATGCGCCCGAAAGGGTCGATCTTCCTTGGGAAAACCGATGCCTTCAAAATCACTATCCAGTTGTTTCTGGAGGGCCGAGAGTTTTTCTCCATCGCCTGCAATCCCGCACCAAAGAACTCGCGGCTTACGCTCATTCGGGAAAAAACCTGTTTTTTCAATTTTCAAATTAAGTGATGGTGCCAAAACCGTCCTGCTTTGCACAGCAGATCGAATATTTGTTACATTCTCCATTGAAATATCGCCGAAAAATTTCAAGGTCAGATGTTGCCCCTGCGGCTTTGTCCAGCTAATCCGGCCACTGATCTCCCGCTTCAATTTTTCCTGCAGGTTCGACAGTGCCTGTAAAATATCTTCCGGCGGTTCAATTGCTAAAAAAGCGCGGATATTTTTTTCGGAATCAGTCATGAACTAACCTTTTCCCTGCAAGAAGTTTTTTAACATGATTAGCGCTGCTTCCGCAAAGACATGCTTGTTTCTTCGGCGATCCCAGCGAAAATTGTAGTGGCGGCAAATGGTTTGTTGAGAATCAGCCAGCGCCAGATAAACAGTGCCGACAGGTTTTTCTTTGCTGCCGCCAGTAGGACCGGCAATGCCCGTGGAGGAAAGTCCCAGATCGGTGAAGGAAAGCTTCCTCACACCTTCGGCCATGAGCCGCGCCGTTTCTTCGCTCACAGCTCCGTGCTTTTCAATAATTTTATCATCAACACCAAGCATACTGATTTTAGCCGCGTTGCTGTATGTCACCAGACCCCGCTCCAGATAATCCGAACTGCCGGAGACATCAGTGAGACGATTCGTAATCAGTCCGCCGGTACAGGATTCGGCAACTGCAATGGTCAGTTTTTTCTCTGCTAAAAGACCGGCAACTACTTCTTCCAGTGTGCTCTCTCCGTAAGAAAAAATGGAGTCTTGCAGACGTGCTGTTACTCCATCCTGTGCCTTTTGCAGATTACTTTGAGCACCTTCCTGCGTTTTGTGGCGCGAAATTAAAACCACATGATTCTCGGGAAATACGGGGTAAAAGCCGACACTCACTCCCATTGCGGCGAAATCAATATCTTTAAGTTTTTCATCCACCGCCGCCTCGGAAAGCCCGAATGTTTTGATGGTCTGTTTGGCAGAATATTGATCCGGCTCGGGAAAATATCTGCGTAAAATCGGGATAACCCCATCTGGCATCATCTTCTGAGTTTCAAAAGGCACTCCGGGAATGACAAAGATTAATTTTTCTTTTACCTGCAGGGCAAAGCCTGCGGCGGTGCCTACTGTGTTGGCAATGATTTCCGCGCCCTGCGGGAACATAGCCTGCTTGGCGTTATTTTCCACCCAGCGCAAATTGTATTTGGTGAATATTTCTTTGATGAAATTTAAAACCTTTTCGTCTGTGTATAATGGAAGACCAAAAGCCTGCGCGATTGCGGCTGTGGTAATATCATCGGCTGTGGGGCCAAGGCCGCCTGTGCATATTACAACATCAGTCAGCTCCAAAAGATAATTCAGCCGATTCTTTATGGAATCAAAGTTATCACCTACGGACATCATGGCTTCCACCTGCCAGCCCTGCAAATTGATTTCACGCGCGATAAACGAAGAATTGGTATCGGCGATGCGTCCGCTCATTAATTCATTGCCGATTGTTAAGATGCTTATTTTCATATAACCCCCGCATGATTTAAAGCAAACATAATGACACCGGCATAAATTCCCGCACCGACATCATCCATGACCACACCCCAGCCACCTGGAAGATCTTGCAGGCGGCTGACAGGAAAAGGCTTCCAGATATCAAATAGCCGGAAAAGAACAAAGGCAGCACAAATATTTAGACCGGTTATCGCCACCGGCAGCAGAGCTACTTGAAAACCAACGATTTCATCAATGACTATCCGCTGATCATCTTTCTTCGAATAAAATGTTTCCGCGCGCCCGGAAATATAAATGGCCAGCGCTGATAAAACAATGACAAAGACAAATCGCGCAGGCCAGGTAAGTGGCAGGCAAACAAGACAAACAGGAATGCCAACCAATGTGCCCATTGTTCCGGGAGCGAATGGTGACAACCCCGAACCAAAACCGGTTGCCAATAGCTTGATTATCTTTTCGCTTGCGGCCATATAATTATTCCATTAATGAATTTATAGAACGATCGTTCTATACCACACCATTTTTGAAAGTCAAGTGTTCTGTTAAAAAAAATATGCGCGGAGAAAATATCTATTCTTTGATCTTTAAATTCTTTTGCAGATAGTCTTTAAAGGCATTGTAATCATTGGATATATAAATAGCACTGCCTTCTCGTTTGGCCAGACCTTTCATGCTGTCCGGCATCTCTGGTGTTATTCCCAGTAATTGCTTAATTTCTTCGGGGAATTTTGCCGGATGAGCGGTTTCCAGGGAAATTGCCAGGTTTTCATCACCGGTTTTTTTCAAATAATCCTCAAGTCCTGCCCAACCTACAGCTCCATGCTGTTCCAAAATAATATGGTAGCGATCATAAACGCTTTTGATGGTTTCGCGGGTTTGCTTATCCGAAACTGTTACAGAATATATATGGCGTCGCATCTCTTCAATGTCGGGATAGCGATGCACAATTCCTACACGATCAACAGTGCCACCGTAAAGTTCAAAGAACCGCGCCAGATTGCTTGGATGGCCGACATTCATCGCATTGGAAATGCATGCTCGCGATGGTGAAACTTTGTTGTACTTGCCGGTTGCCATAAAGACAGGGAATTCGTCATTATCATTGGTTGGCATAACAAGCTTTGCCACAGGCAGTCCCATACGGCGCGCGTATTCACAACCGAGGGCATCGCCAAAATTACCAGAGGGAACAGAAAAAAAAACTTCTTCGCCTGCTCCGGCAAGCTCGGCATAGGCATAAATATAATAGACAATTTGCGGCAGAATCCGGCCAAAGTTGATCGAATTGGCCGAGGATAAATTAAACCCGGCAAGCTCCGGATCGGAAAAAGCAATTTTCACCAGATTCTGGCAATCGTCAAATTTCCCTTCGACACAAAGAGCCTGCACATTGCCGCCGATGGTATCGAGCTGCTTTTTCTGCATGAGGCTCACTTCCGCCGCCGGATACAAAATAGTCACATCAATTCCCGCAACTCCTTTATACGCCTCGCCCACGGCGCTGCCGGTATCGCCGGAAGTCGCCACCAAAATATTGATTCTCTCCCCTTTGGCGCGGCAATGGCTCATTAGCCTTGCCATCATCCTGGCGGCAAAATCCTTAAATGACGCGGTTGGACCCTGATCCAAACGCATAACAAAAGCCCGCGGATAAACAGCCTCCAAAGGCACAGGGAAATTGTAAGCATCTTTCACCACCGCCTCGAGAACTTCTTTGGAAAAATCATCGGATAGAAACGCCTGTGCGACAAGCATCGCTGTTTGCCAGTAAGGTTTGTCGCGTAGTTTCATTATATCATTCATTGACAGCTGCGGAATGGAATCCGGAACAAACAGGCCTTCGTCCGGAGCCTGACCCATAAGCAGGGCTTCTTTGAACGAAACGCTGGCGGCAAAGGGAATAATTCCCGCGACATTATTCAAATGACGATTGGTGCTGTAATAGCGGATGGACATCTTTATAATCCTTTTTTTGAATGTATTTTCTTTAAACTTATTTGCACAAATAAATCAATGGGAAAAAGGACTACATCAGAAGCATAAGGAATAGTCGCGATTTTATGCTGGTTCACTCTTGTAGATTGAACCCGAATGTTTGACTTTTATAGCAAGCTTATAACTTAATGGTTCAATCAGAATGATTGAACCAGCAGGCCAAGTATTGCTGATTCAATCGGCAGGCAGGTGATTTATGAACGTGCCTTTTTCAAATCCCGATAAAAATTTTCGTGTACCCCGAGGGCAAGTAAGAATAAATTTTCTTTGTCGTACTCGTATGCCAGAAGAAATTGCTGATCCTGTACTCGGAATTTGTATACCAATACTCCCGCAAGATCGCCTTTTTTTTCTTCTCCGCATTGCGGATCGGATAGTATGTACCGAATCGCATCATTTACCGGTTTGATCTCGTTTACATGAAGCTTTTTGTAGCTCTTTCCAAAGTATCGCGTCTGAACTATGTTCATTCCGCACCAAATTCGAAGGGCGCATAGTCACCTTGTTTTTTTGCTGCCAGTATGTCCCGTATGAACTCAATAGGAAGATCCGGGTTATCAAGAGCAGCTCTTCCTATCTTGGCCCAATAAATTACTTGCAAGGGCACTGTGCGGAACTCCGCCTCGGCACTCTTTTTTGCTTCTTTATATAATTCATCGTCAATTCGTATTGCCACACTCATATTATACCTCCTGCAACAATTGTAGCACATTATAGCAAATAATCAAGTTTCTCTCTATGATTTCTTTGCAGATGTGATCAGCACTTTCCCGGAGTATGCTGGTCAATTGAATCAATACACAAGCGCTGTCTGCAAAGAATTAATGTCAAAATACGTCTGCGGATTAGTCAGTGATGTAATTGTTGCATTCGGTTCATGATGTTTACCTTATAGATGGAGAAACCTTGCAGAAGGAAAAGACAATCCTCTTCAATTATAAGCGCAGGTGTTGGCGGAGTAACTGAAGCTGTTGGAAGTTCAATAACTGATTTAAGCAATGATTATGGAAACGCGAAACTTGATACTCTGATTAGCGGCGGCGTTAGCGGCGTTGCACAGAAAGCTTGCATGGCCGCCCTTGGTTATGAGTGGGAGCTTAGTATCAATGATATTATGGACGCAGCATATGCGACTGGGTTTGCTACAAATGTTATGACAACACCATTAAGACGAAGTTATTTAAATTTTAATCCTGGCACAGGAAATCCTGTTTATGAATACTACGTTTGTAATATTTGAGTTTTATTCATTCGACTTGCCAATTCCGCTACGCTTATGAAATTTGGGACTCACTAATTAAAGTTGGAAAATGGCGCCTTCTATGCTAAAAATAGGATTGAAAATTGGAAAAGCAATTAACTTTAATTTCAGGAAAAGGAAAATGGAAGAAAAAAAGATTATTCGTTTAACAGAAACAGTACAAAGCGCCGGTTGAGCCTGTAAGATCGGTCCGGAGGACCTGGCTCTAGCATTGCGCGATTTACCGCTGATCAAGGATCCAAATTTGTTGACGGGATTTGAACACGCGGAAGACGCGGGGGTTTATAAAATTTCCGATGATCTCGCTTTGGTGCAGACACTCGATTTTTTCACCCCGACAGTTGATGATCCTTACACCTTCGGCCAGATCGCCGCAACCAACGCCCTCAATGACGTTTACGCGATGGGCGGCAATCCCATCACAGCGATGAACATTGTTTGTTTTCCTGTCAAAACAATGGATATGGCAGTTTTACGGGAAGTTCTTCGCGGCGGTATGGATAAGATGCGCGAAGCCGGTGTATTGCTTGTCGGCGGGCATAGCGTTGAAGATAACGAAATCAAATACGGGCTATCGGTTACGGGCACAATTTCTCCTGATAAAGTATGGTTTAACCGCGGGGCAAATCCCGGCGACAGTTTGATTTTGACCAAGCCATTGGGCACGGGCATTGTCAGTACCGCCATCAAAGGAGGTGAAGCTGACGCCGAGCTCGTGGCAAAAGCAATTGCCTGCATGACGCAACTCAATAAAAATGCAGCAAAGCTTTTGATTGCTCACGCCAATATCCATGCCTGCACCGATATCACCGGTTTCGGGTTTTTAGGCCATGCCTGTGAAATGATCGAGGGCGAAAATGTCGGTCTGCAAATTAATTCCTCAGCCGTGCCTATTTTTGCCGGGATAAAGGAACTGGTCGAATCAGACTATGTTCCCGCCGGCCTTTACCGCAACAAGAATTACAGAATCGCGCAGATTGAAAAGAAAGATACTTGTCCCGACTGGATTTTAGATGTTCTTTTCGATCCGCAGACAGCCGGCGGTCTCTTCTTCAGCATTTCCTCAGCAGACGCGCAAAGCCTGATAGAAAAATTGCATCAAGGCGGCATCGCCGATGCCGCAATCGTTGGCACAGTAGTCAGCGATAATCCCGGTAAAATTGTTGTTTACTAAAACAGCGGTTCACCTTATATTAAAATCATGCAAGTCGAATCCATCCTCATCAAAAAAGAAACAGAACAAAACTTTAAAAAGCTCATGGACATGGTGCAGCCCAATGATTCCCTGCTACTGCTTATGCACGGCAGCCCTGATCCCGATTCCATCGCTTCAGCTATGGCGCTGCACGATATTATCCGGCAAACAAAAGGCCTTGCCAAAAGCGTTTTCGTTTCCACGGAACCTATAAAGAGGCAGCAAAACAAGGATTTGGCCTTAGCCATGCGGCTAAATATTCGTCTGGTTAATCAGGTGGATATTAATTCCTACCGGCTGATTGCCCTGATCGATGCGCAGCCCTCCTTTCTTGACGGCACATTAAAATTCATTCAACCACACATCGTATTTGATCATCATCCACGGGAAGGCGATTGGAAAGCACCGCTGGAAGATATTCGCCCCAGGTACGGAGCATTATCCACTATACTTACAGAATATCTACTTTGCTCCCGCGTCAAAGTATCAAAAAATTTGCATACCGCGCTTTTGTATGGCATCAAAACGGATACAGACAATTTTGACCGCGATACTCTTCTTGAAGATATCAGCGCTTACGCCTATCATACCAAATATGGCAATCTCCGGCTCATTCGCCGCATTGAGCTAAATCAAACACCGATTAGTTATTTAAAATATTTTGACCATGCGTTCCATCATATAAATCATTTTCGGGGTAGGCGAATCGGCTTTCTGGGAGATGTAGAAAGCCCTGATGTCTGTGTTCAGATCGCCGATTTTTATTTACGCCTGATAGAAACTTACTTTGTTGTTGTGGCAGGCATCGTTGACGAAAAGCTGATTATCATATTTCGTGGTGACGGCTACAGGCAGGATTGCGGCGAAATTGCCCAAAGCGCTTGTGGCTTAATCGGTCAGGGCGGAGGGCATCGTAGCGCCGCGCGGATTGAAATTTCTCTGGAAGTGTTGAAAGAAAAGTTAGCTGGGAATTTATCTCAGAGCAATGTAGAAAAGTTTCTGCTGGAATGTCTGAAAAAGAAATCCAAATCCGCGTCCGGCAAAAACACAATACTTTCCAAAAACCGGAAAAGATAATCTTTTGGAAAATAATATTTGATAGCTACTGAGTATAATGTCCTTGGAAGTAATGGGTACTCATGAAACTTATAAAACACACGATAATTTCGATAATGCCTGTCGCGCCGAGAAAACAAAGCTGTCAGGGCCTTTTAGCAGTTACCCTCATTAAATTATTTAATTCTCTTATGCCGAAATTTATTTATCTGATAACGATATGGATGATTCTGGGCAATATTGCGCTTGCCTCGGCTGTACAAAAAGAAGTGGAATCGCCTGCAAAGCCCTGGTCTGTTGATCTGCAGGCCAAATATTATTTTAGTAGCCATACCTCTTACGAATTTGGCAACCCGTTTCCCCCTAATCAGTCTCCCTTGAGTCGTCTGGAATTCCCCGTCAATAGTCTTTGGGTAGGCGCGGAGGTCAGGCGTAGCTTTTTTTCCAGAATTTCTATCGGCATTGAGGCACTGACGAACATTCCCGGAGATTCCAGTGGTGCATTTAAAGATTCCGATTGGGATGACGAAGACAGGCCCGATGTACTCACGATCTACTCTGAATCTAAATGCCGTATGGAGCCAAGCTATGACGTGCGCGGGGATTTTGATTTGAAAATTTCCGATTGGATCGGCCTGCCTTATTGGCTGGATGTGCGGCCGCTGATCGGAATCCGCTGGCAGCAATTCAACCTGCTCACTCACGATGGCAACCAATACTATCCAGCTTCCGGAGGCGCAACACCTCCTGAGTCTTTGCCCGGAGACGGTATTCGCTTTGAGCAGACATATTGGCATTATTTACTGGGAATAAGATCTGCTATCGACATAGGAACGCATATTAAAGAAGCTTCGCGCTTGAAACTATTAATGCAACTGGACTGGGCCTATGTAGAAGGAAAGAATAAAGATCATCATTTGTTGAGAGCCGGAAATCGCCTCACCTATGAGCATACAACAGGAGATGCCTGGCATGCCTTACTGGGATTGAAGGCTGATCTTACAGATAACATCAGTGCAACAGTTATCGCTGATTA
>JBAXON010000135.1:0-8480 GCA_037133255.1 Deltaproteobacteria bacterium | reverse complement strand
GGATGAGGATGATGCACAGGATTATGTGAATCGGGCAAGGTCAGAGCGGATATGATTCTATCCGAATCGCTTGGGGCAATCAAAACTATTTTTCTGGATACTGCGCCTGTTATCTATTTCATTGAGGCTCATCACCAATTCGGTCCTCTGGTCATGCAGGTGATCGAATTGATGAATGAAAATAGAATCCAGGCCGTTACATCGGTTTTGACCCTTTCCGAAGTCTTGCCAAAACCGGTGGAGACAGGGAATGATGAATTGGCGGAAAAATTTAAGACGTATCTCAAAAATGGGCCGAACCTAACACTGCTCCCGATTACGGAAATCATCGGCGAAAGTGCTGGCGTTTTGCGGGGAAAATACCCACATCTTAAAACGGTGGACGCCGTTCAGATTGCCACTGCGCTCGATGCCGAAGCGGATGCCTTTTTAACCAACGACAAAAAGCTTTCAGGAATCAAGGAAATCAAGATTCTAGTACTAAAAGATTATATCCTCGATACCAGTATCCCGAACCGCTGTGTCTAGTCACTCCTTACTTACGGCATGCGGTGGACTTCGCCTTACTCCTAACTTCTCACTCTTTACTTTATAATATGTTAAGACCAAGAATCATTCCATGTTTGTTGATTAAGGATAAAGGCCTCGTGAAGACCGTCAAATTCGAGAAGCCTAAGTATGTTGGTGATCCTATCAACGCAGTGCGTATATTTAATGAAAAAGAAGTTGATGAAATAATGATCGTTGACATTGATGCTACTTCTAATGGCGTAGAACCAGATTTTAAAATGATAGAAAATTTAGCTGCTGAATGTCGAATGCCTTTATGTTACGGTGGCGGCATAAAAACTGTTGAACAGGCAGAAAAAATTATCGGATTGGGTGTTGAAAAAGTGGCAATAAGCTCTGCTGCGGTGGCCAATCCAGAGTTGGTTTCCCGGATAGCAAAACAAATTGGTAGTCAGAGTATTGCTGTGGTTATTGATGCTAAGAAAAAATTACCAGGCGGAAGTTACGAAGTCTATACACATAATGGTAAAAAAAAGACCGGCAAATGTCCAATAGCATTTGCCAAACAGATTGAAGAAGCTGGTGTTGGCGAGGTAATCCTGAATTGTATAGATAGCGATGGGATGATGAAAGGATATGATTTTGCGCTGGTTGAAAAAATTCGCGAGGCGATAAATGTTCCGTTGACAGTGCTTGGTGGTGCCGGGTCTTTGCATGACATAGGCCGGCTAATTAAGAAGTGTGGGATCATTGGCGCAGCCGCCGGTAGTTTATTCGTCTTTAAAGGTATTTACAGGGCTGTACTTATAAATTATCCAAGCACGTCAGAAAAAGATGCACTTATTGAAGAGAATTACTGCATATCCTGATTTGCTATCTACATTAACTTGTCCTCAAACACGCACTAATACGTTGAGCACAAAAAATAACACTGAATGTTGAGGTTTAATCATGTTCAAAGAAAAAATCCTCCTTATTACTGGTGGAACAGGTACTTTCGGCAATGCTGTCTTGCGGCGGTTTCTGGATACTGAAATCAAAGAAATTCGTATTTTCAGCAGGGATGAAAAAAAACAGGAAGATTTGCGCATTGCGCTTGCCAATCCCAAGGTTAAGTTTTTTATTGGTGATGTCCGCAATTCGGACAGCATTTTACCCGCCATGCAGGATGTCGATTATGTCTTCCATGCAGCGGCATTAAAGCAGGTACCTTCATGTGAATTTTTTCCAATCGAAGCAATCCGCACCAACAACCTGGGCGCAGAAAATGTGATGAACACGGCCATGGCCTGCGGTGTGAAAAACATGATCGTGCTGAGCACTGATAAGGCTGTCTATCCCATTAACGCTATGGGCATGACCAAGGCTTTGATGGAAAAGTTGATGGTCGCTAAAGCACGGATGTATGGTGATAAGAGGACTATTTTTTGCGGTACGCGATACGGCAATGTGATGGCCTCTCGCGGCTCGGTGATTCCTCTTTTCCTGCGTCAGATTCAGGATGGCGTTCCATTAACCCTGACTGATCCCAGCATGACGCGCTTTATGATGACGATCGATGATGCAGTGGATCTTGTTCTTTATGCTTTCCAGAACGGTAATCCCGGTGATATGTTTGTACAGAAGGCTCCGGCAGCAACGATTGGTGTTTTGGCAGAAGCGCTTCTGAAACTGCTTAAAGCTAAAAACGAAATCCGGATTATCGGTACACGTCACGGCGAAAAACTCTACGAAACGCTTCTTAACCGTGAGGAGATGGCCAAAGCCGAGGATATGGGGGATTATTTCCGCGTTCCTGCCGATGTGCGCGATCTGAACTACAACTGCTATTTTGTTGAAGGGCAGGAAGAGGTATCGCTGAAAGAAGACTACAATTCCCATAATACTGTGCGGCTCGATGTTGATGGGATGATCAAGCTTCTGCTCAAGCTGGAGATCGTCCAGCAAGCGCTTAAAGGGGAGAAGGTGGAAAGATAGAGATCAGAGAAAGACAGAGGCCAGTGGTCGGAGATCAGGGATCAGAGGTCAGATAAGAGGGTGAGATGAAGGTATTGGTGACGGGGGCGAAGGGGTTTATTGGGCGAAATCTGGTTGTCATGCTCAAGCGACAATCCGATCTTGAGGTTATCGAATATGACCTGGATGATCAGGAATCTCTTTTAGATGAAGGGCTGGCAAAGGCGGATGTGATTTTTCATCTGGCAGGGGTCAACCGTCCGGAGAAACCGGAAGATTACGCCGCCGGTAATGCCGGGTTTACGCAAGTGCTCTGTGAACGACTAAGTGTTCTTGGGCGTAAGCCGGTAATCATCTTTCCCTCATCAATTCAAGCCGCGTTGGATAACCCTTATGGCATAAGCAAGCGTAAAGCGGAAGAGGCGCTGCTGGATTATGCAAAACAAACTAGCGCGCGTGTTGTTATTTTTAGAATGAAAAATGTCTTTGGTAAATGGTGTCGTCCGAACTATAACTCCGGTGTCGCCACATTCTGTCACAACATTGCCCGCAATCTTCCAATTACGATTTCTGATCGCGTTAATGAAGTGAACTTGGTTTATGTTGATGATGTGTGTGCGGCTATGATGGAAGCCGCAAGGATTTTGCCTTCACCACCAAAGAATTTTGTTCCTTCGTCTAATTCAGTTTATGCGGAGGTAGCACCATTTTTCAAAATCTCGCTTGGTGCATTGGTTGATACTATTCATTCGTTTAAGGCCACGCGGTCTTCTCTGCAAGTGCCAGCCTTTGATGACCCTTTCATATACAAACTTTATGCTACTTATTTGTCCTACCTCGAGGAAGCGGATTTCGCATACGGCCTAGATATCAAAACGGACAACAGGGGGAGTCTGGCGGAGTTTCTGAAATCGCCTTCCTTCGGTCAGATTTTTATATCCCGCACGAAACCGGGCATTACACGGGGCAATCATTATCACCACACTAAAACGGAGAAGTTTCTTGTTGTTCAAGGCGAAGCGATTATACGGTTTAGGAAGATAGGAGAAGTGAGCAGAGATCAGAAGTCAGATATCATTGAGTATCGTGTGAGTGGGGAGGAATTTAGGGTGGTGGATATTCCGCCGGGATATACGCATTCTATTGAAAATGTCGGAGATGGTGAGCTGGTGACGCTCTTCTGGGCGGCTGAGATACTCAATCCTGAGAAGCCGGATACTTATTTTGAAGAAGTAATTAGAAGATAGAGATCAGAGGCCAGAAAGAAAGACAGAGATCAGGGATCAGAAGTCAGATATCAGTGGTCAGAGGGCAGCGTTAAGAAAATGCAAATTAAGTCAGCTAAAGAATTAACTGTGTATAAAAAAGCTTATCAACTTGCTATGCTGGTTTATCAAGTAAACAAGAATTTTCCGGTTGAAGAAAAATTTGCGTTGACGAGTCAAATCCGACGTTTTTCTTGGGCTGTATGTCTGAATCTAAGAGAGGCTTGGGCCAAACGTCGCTACGAAGCTCATTTTATTAGTAAGCTGACAGATTGTGATGGGGAAAATAGCGAGACTAATTCTTCATTGGATTTTTCCTTAGATTGTGGCTATATAACTGAATCAGAACACATTGAAATGTCAAAGCTCTGCGAAGAAATCGGGAAAATGCTTGGGAGTATGATCAAAGAGCCGGGCAGTTTTCTGACCGCTGTTCGCTGACCTCTGACATCTGGGGGTACTATGAAGGTTGCAACAATAATTGGTACAAGACCGGAGATTATTCGGTTGTCGCGTGTGATGGCGGCACTGGATCGCTATGTTGAACATGTGATTGTTCACACAGGCCAGAATTATGATTTTGAACTAAATCAGATATTCTTTGACGATCTGGAAATCCGCAAGCCGGATTATTTTCTGGAGGCGGCCGGTAAGAATGCAGCAGAGACCGCTGGGTTGGTGATCAGCCGTGCCGACGATGCTCTGGCGGAAATCAAGCCGGATGCCGTTTTGATTCTTGGCGATACGAATAGCTGCCTGGCTGCTTATGCTGCCAAGCGACGCAAAATTCCCGTCTTTCACATGGAAGCCGGGAATCGTTGCTTCGATCAGCGTGTGCCGGAAGAGATCAATCGAAAAATCGTTGATCACATCAGCGACATCAATATGCCTTACAGTTCCATCGGCCGCGAATACCTCCTACGTGAGGGCATTCCGCCGGATCGCGTTATTAAAACTGGTAGCCCCATGTTTGAGGTGCTGCATTACTACATGCCAAAGATACAGAGGTCAGAGGTCAGAAGTCAGTTAAAGCTCAATGAAAAAGATTACTTTGTTGTGAGTTGCCATCGGGAAGAAAATGTTGATGATGCAAACAATTTCCGTGGGCTTATTGAGATATTACAGGGATTGGTTGCGACCTACGGCAAACGCATCATCGTAACTACTCATCCCCGCACAAGAAAACGCATTGAGCAAGAAGGCATAAAACTGCCGTCGCTTGTGGAACTGCATAAGCCATTTGGTTTGATCGATTACGTTAAGCTCCAGATGCAAGCTCATGCCGTCTTCTCGGACAGCGGCACCATCAATGAAGAATCGTCAATTCTGAATTTTCCTGCCCTCAATATCCGTCAGGCTCATGAGCGGCCGGAAGGTATGGAGGAAGCGGCAGTGATGATGGTCGGCCTATCCTGGCCGCGGATTCAGGAATCTCTAGCTATCCTCGAAAACCAACCCAGAGGCGCGGATCGATCACTGCGGCTGGTCAAGGATTATGATGTACACAACGTATCGGAAAAAGTTGTGCGGATCATCCTTAGCTATACGGATTATGTGAATCGGGTGGTTTGGCAAAAGTATTAAGGAACTAAAATATGCAAAAGACATTAGATGCCAGCCAATTGTCAGAGTTTTATTATCATGGGTTTGTTGAAGACCAAATTAATGATTTCAAAGCTTGTTTTTATGACGTTAATAAACCGATCACCGGTGTCATTTGCTACTTATAAAAAATATTAGGCTAGATAGTTTTCTTTTGGAGTCTTCCAACTAAATGCTTATTGCTCTAGTCGCAGATGCTTACCCGCCCATGCGGACTTCAGGCGCAGTGCAGCTGCGCGATTTGTCGCTGGAGTTTGTACGCCAGGGGCATGAGGTGACGGTGATGATTCCGTCGTCAAGCTTGATGGATGGTTGGCAGATTGCAAGCTGGCAAGGCGTGAAGATCATTCGCCTGAACGCGCCCAAGACCAAAGACATTGATTATCTGCGGCGAACTGTTGGTGAGTTATTGATGCCGTTTGCCATGTTGCGCAATTTGCGCAAAAGCCCGTTGGCGCGAAAGCGCTGGGATGGCGTGGTGTGGTATTCACCCACGATCTTTTTAGGGCCGATGGTCAGTGCACTAAAAAAATCAAGCACCTGCCGCAGCTATTTGATTATTCGTGATATCTTTCCGCAATGGGCATTGGATATGGGGCTTATGGGTCGCGGGTTACCGTATCGTTTTTTCAAGGCGATTGAAAAATTTCAGTATTCGGTAGCCGATGTGATTGGCGTACAAACTCCGGCCAATGTTGCTTATATGGCCGCCTGGGCTAAAAAAGCCGGGCGACAGGTAGAAGTGCTGCAAAATTGGTTGGCTGATGCGCCGGATGTAGGTTGCAGTATTTCTGTGGCGGGGGGGCCACTGGCCGGGCGCACTATTTTTGTCTATGCCGGAAACATGGGTGTTGCTCAAGGCATGGGTGTCCTACTTGATTTAGCCGAGCGCCTACGCAACCGTACAGACATCGGGTTCTTGTTTGTTGGCCGCGGCAGCGATGCGCAGCGCCTGCGCGCCAAAGCCTCGGCGCGTGGCTTGGGTAATGTGGTTTTTCATGACGAGATAGACCCATCTGAGATTACAGGTTTGTACGCCCAGTGCCATGTTGGCGTTGTCGCCCTGGATCCGCGCCATAAAACGCACAACATCCCGGGAAAGTTTTTGTCATACATGCAAAGCGGCTTGCCGGTGCTGGCAAGCATCAACCCCGGCAATGACTTGGAGGGTTTGATTTTGAAAGAAAATGTGGGCCGTGTATGTACTGACCATTCAGCAGAAACTTTGCAAAGGATGGCGGAAGTGTTGGCTGATGAGGTAGCAGCCAGCGGCGCTGGTAATGCAGATGTATCCGCACGCTGCAAGGCACTGTCAGCGAAACTGTTTTCACCTGCGGCGGCGGTGAAGCAAATTGTTGCCGCGCTGGTGTGATGAATCGGGAAGGGTCATAAGCACGGTAAAGCGTTATTCGTGAAGAGTCAGGTGTAAGGGGCGAAGATTTTTCGTCCCTTTTTTTATTGGTAAAAGGGAGGGGAAGAATAGACGGGTTAACAGAAACAGACGGTTTAGAAGCGTTAGACGGGTTGGACGGATTAGGAAAGACACTAAAGGGTGAATGGGGGAGCACCTCCCGTCGTCATTCCTGCCTACGAGCCGGAATCCAGGAATAAAACTTTATTTTGCTATTCGATGTTATAGGGCAGTTGAAAATTGCCGGCGATGATTCCAGGTACGGTAATGTCTTCATCAAGAGATTCCCATCGCAAGGCGTAACCATTCAGGCGCAGAGTTACTTCTTTCAATTTTTCTTCCGGGGCAGTTGCAAGTAGCTTAAAACGACTGGCCGGGAAACCGATAATCCGTCCGTCTGTGAGTTCAATATAAATGGTCCTTTTCTCTGTCCATGCCTTGATGGCCGTGGGTTCGACAGATTCATTTTTCATGGCTAAAGTATTCATGAAATTTATCCTCCAAAAAGTCGCGGTATTCGAAAATGTTCCTTTCGATTTGTCGTATGTTTTGCGGTGAGACACCCTTGTTACGCGCCAACCGAACCGGATCAAGCCAAAATTTGCATTCACCATCCGGTGTTTCAACATGGATATGAGGCGGTTCGTTTCCCTCGTCAGAGTCAAAATGAAATCTGTATGATCCTAATTTCATTACTGTCGGCATGATTTATCGTAACCTCAAATAATGCAGGTGTCAAGCAGAATCAGAAAACTAGAGGATTAGATGTTTAGACGGATTGGAAGATTGGACGTTTTAGTAAACAAATCGTGAAACGTGAGATAAATACAAATTTTTAAAAAAGCATTTTTAGTATATGCGGTTCTCATAATTCTTCTGGCGATAGTGCCTCTCGGCAACTCTGGTATTCTGAACAAAACTACTATCCTATCTTTCCGTGCCGATCATATATTGTACCCAATAGCTATCAAACTTTAAAAAAAATGATTTACCGGGCATAATACCAAGTAAGCTTTCAAAAATTTATATATTATTTATTGAAAGCAACTTGGTATTACATGTGTTGCAATTTATTCCCTGGGCCTTTTTCTGCATTAGAACAAAGCAATACTTCCCCCTCTGGTTTCTTTGGGGGATTTTTTTTGCTGTATTCAGCGAGGGTGCACAGTATCTTATTCCGTATCGGTCTTTTAATGTTAGTGACATGCTTGCCAATGGAATTGGTGTAGCTGCGGGATTTGTAATCTTTGTATTTCTGGGGAAGGAATTAAAGGAAAGAAGGCTGAAGACTGTCCCACTACGCTGCGCTTCGGGGATAGTTCGACTTACGTTTCGATCTGCGCTTCACTTGATCTCAACTGGTCTCACTAAAGGCTGAAGACTGTCCCACTACGCTGCGCTTCGGGGATAGTTCCCAATCCGGTGTATCGGAATTGGATAGTTCGTCCAGCAAATTTCAGTGCGCTACGCTTCTGAAACTTGGGACGCACTACCACTAACGCTTCGAGCTGCACTACGCTTGCTCTTAGCGAGTGTCACTAAAGCGTAGTTCGTGAAGCGTGTCCCACGGCACTGCGTGCCTGGGATAGTTTGCCTTACGCTTCAAAAGTCGCTTCGCTCGTTTTACACAAGGTATAATTCGACTAACGAGTTTCAGTTCACTACGTTTCTAAAACTCTAGTGGACTGCACCCATGGGGCTAGACAGATTGAGTTAGTGCAGTTGTACAGGGTTTA
>JBAXON010000134.1:0-8551 GCA_037133255.1 Deltaproteobacteria bacterium | reverse complement strand
TTATCAGCCAGAATATTTTAAATCAAGTAAAAGGACAGAAAGATTATGATAAATTCCATTGTGAAAAGATGGTTAACAGCAATATTACTACTGGTTGTAGTACTTTCAGCCATCGTATATGCTTCTGCTGAGATTCTATCTGTGATAATTACTGTTATTATCATCGGTGGAGTCTGGGAATATAACCGAATGGTTTTTGGTAAGGGCTTCTTAAAAGAAAAAATTGAAATGTATATTTTTGCAATCGTCATACCTGCGGTAGCACTATTCGGCACAGGTCAACTTTTAGTTTCAGTTTTAACCTTCTGTTTTATATCTGTTTTTATTATATTTCTCTGGTCAGTTAAAGAGTCAACATTTGACGTAATGCTGGTGGCTAAAGTAATTTTTGGCATAATATATATACCGTTATTGACCTCTCACTTTATTATGTTGCGCTTATTAGAAAATGGCGTGTACTGGATATTTCTTGTCTTGATCATATCGATAGTCGGAGACACAGCGGGATTGTATGTCGGCAAATACTTCGGTAAAAACAAACTTAGCGTACTTGTGAGTCCCGGTAAAACGATAGAAGGGACGATAGGCCTTGTTATCGGAAGTGTATTAGGTTCTCTGATTTTTTGTTACTTTGTCTTCCCGGATATATCCCGTGTGCACATTATCATTATCTCTTTTGTTGGCAGTATAATTGGGCAACTGGGGGATCTTTGTGAATCAGCAATAAAGAGAAATTATGGTCTTAAGGATGCCAGTTCGCTTCTGCCGGGGCATGGCGGTCTGCTCGATCGAATGGATAGTCTAATTTTTACAGCACCTTTCGTTTATTATTATCGAATATTCGTGATTGGATAAATCACAATGAAGAAAATAACAATTTTAGGATCAACCGGGTCTATTGGACTCAGCACTTTGGATGTTATTAGAAAAAATCCCGGACGTTTTCAAGTAGTGGCGCTTGCCGCCGGTCAAAATGTGAAGCTTCTCAAAAATCAAATTGAAACATTCAAACCCAAAATAGTCTCTGTCAGCACAAATGAAATCGCTCTAAAATTACGTCAAGCCTTAAGCCCGAGCATCAAGGTAAAAATACTTTACGGGAAGGAAGGTGTGAATGAAATTGCCTCATTTCCAGAAGCGAAAATTGTCGTTTCCGCCATATCGGGCGCTGCCGGTTTAATGCCAACACTTGCGGCAATTGAAGCAGGCAAAGACATTGCTTTAGCCAACAAGGAAACAATGGTTATGGCCGGAGAAATTGTAAACAGAAGAGCAAAAATAAAAAAGGTTAAAATTATTCCTGTAGATAGTGAGCACAGCGCAATCTTTCAATGCTTACAAGGAGAAAATATTAAAGATTTAAAAAGGATAATACTGACAGCTTCCGGTGGTCCGTTTTTAAATTTTAATACAAATCAATTAAAGCAGGTTAGGCTAAGCCAGGCACTGAAACATCCCCGATGGAAAATGGGAAAGAAGATAACCATTGATTCCGCAACACTGATGAATAAAGGATTAGAAGTAATAGAAGCAAAATGGCTTTTTAATCTGGATATCGGGAAAATTGATGTTTTAATTCATCCGCAAAGCGTGGTCCATTCCATGATTGAATTAATTGACGGCTCCGTGCTCGCGCAAATGGGCATTCCTGATATGAGAATCCCAATTTCTTACGCTTTAACTTACCCGGAAAGAATTCTTAACGATCTTTCATTCCTAAATCTTCTGAAAACAGGAAAGCTGGAATTCCGCACACCGGACATAAAAAAATTCCCATGTCTTAGACTTGCCTATGAGGCTGGCCTTTGCGGTGGTACTACTCCCGCAGTTTTAAATGCGGCCAATGAAATTGCCGTTGCTGCTTTTTTAGATCAGAAAATTAAATTTGTTGATTTACCCGGGATAATTGATATGGTGCTTACTGCTCATATTTGCGGGATGCATCCTTCGCTCAAGGATATTCTTGAAGCTGACTCCTGGGCAAGAATAAAAACAACTAAGATAATAGAAAGGATAATATCTTGATTACTTTAATTTCATTTGTAGTATTACTGGCTATATTAATATTTGTGCATGAATTTGGTCATTTTATCGCCGCAAGAATTGCCGGAGTGGGCGTAGTTAAATTTTCTCTTGGTTTTGGACCAAAAATAATAGGGAAGAAAATTGGCGAAACAGAGTATGTGGTTTCCTGGATACCTTTAGGAGGTTTCGTCAAACTATTAGGTGAATCAGCTGATGAAAAATTATCGCCGGAAGATGAGAAAAAATCTTTCTTGAAACAGCCGAACTGGAAACGGATCCTGATAATTTTGGCAGGTCCTGTCAGCAATTTTCTTTTAGCACTGTTAATATTTGTAATCATATTCATGTATGGTGTGCCAAAGCTTACTGCTGACGTAGGAGAGCTGTCCAAAGAATCACAGGCACTGGCGGCTGGCATGGTCAGCGGCGATAAAATAATTTCTATCGATGGTAAAAACATTTTCTATTGGGAAGAAATAAAGCCATTAGTAGCAGACGCAAATGGAAAGCAAATAGAGGTAACAGTAGAAAGAGGATCGGCAAAAAAAGTATTCTTAATTCAACCAAAACTGTCCAAAGCAAAGAACATGTTTGGTGAAGAAATATCTACTTATCTAATAGGAATATCTCCATCAGGAAAGTTTGTTATCGATAAAAAAAATCCATGGCAAGCATCTGTAACCGCCATTTCAAAAACATGGGAATTAAGCAAATTGACCGTGGTCGCCGTTGTAAAAATGTTTGAAGGTGTCATTTCGCCACGAACTTTGGGAGGCCCCATATTTATTGCTCAAGTCGCCGGTGAACAGGTGAGAGAAGGCATTATTCCCTTTATCTTTTTCATGGCTATTCTTTCCATAAATTTAGGAGTAATCAATCTCTTTCCCATACCTGTTCTTGATGGTGGCCATATTTTCTTTTATTTGATCGAAATGGTCACAAGAAGAGAAATCAGCGTTAAAGTGAAAGAAATATCTCAACAAATAGGCTTTGTGCTGTTGTTGATGCTCATGATTTTTGTGATTATGATTGATATTGAAAGATTAAACTTTAAAGTTGTCAATGACATAACGAAGTTTTTTAAATAATACCAAGTTGCTTTCAAAAAAATGTGAATTTTTGAAAGCTTACTTGGTATTATACCCGGCAAATGACCTTTTAATATTTGATAGCTACTTGGTATAATTTATGCTGACACTGGCTTTTGATACATCTTCTCGAACTGCAGCAGTCGCTGTATTGAATGATGAAATTATTCTATACGACTCTATCATCAACACAGGGCTTAATCACTCCGAAGTACTAATGCCTTCGATTGACTATGCTCTAAGGCAAGTTCGCATAAAAATATCAGATATAAATTTATTTGCCTGCACGCTTGGTCCCGGTTCCTTTACTGGATTGCGCATTGGAGTTAGTACGCTCAAAGGACTAATGCTGGCAACAGGAACACCTGCAACAGGCGTTTCTTCTTTGGCCGCTGTTGCTTTGAATCCCGGAATTACATCAAAAACAATTTGTTCTGTGATTGACGCCGGTCGCGGTCAGGTTTATGTCGCATATTTCAAATATGACGATAATAATATTTTGCAGCAAATTGGCAAAGAGCAAGCAGTAAATCCGCAAGAAATAGTAAATAATACAGATAAGAATACTTTGTTTGTCGGCGATGGTGTGATCAAATATGACGGAATTGTAAATAGTATTAAATCACAGGAAGTCTTTATCGCTTCTGACTTGCAGCACCATATAAGAGCTTCTGCTGTGGGTATTTTAGGACGCAGGAAATTCGCGGAAAATGATTTGCTTGACGCTTCAACACTTGTCCCTGTCTATCTACGAACAGCTGATGCCGTACCTCATAAATCTATATTTACAACCTAAGTTCACTTGCTAATTACAGCAATAATGAAATACCTGTTATTCAATTTTGGACATTTCTTCATAAATTTTTAGTTCTATTGTACTGAAGAAAACTTCATATTGCTCCTTATTTAACAGCCTGCGCATTTCCCAAGCCGTTTCTGTTTTCTTCTCCGTAATTACGGAAAGCACAACTTCGCATTCCTTCCAGTTGAGTCTTCTGACCCTGGCATTACTCTTTGTTCTCCAATCACCCTGTATGAAATAATCTGAATCTACTGTGAGGTTTTTATGATTGATATTAACATTGCTTCCAACGCTTTTTTCTCTGAAAACGCGGGCAATCGATTTGAGAATAACTGACTCGTTAGCTTCGTAATTATGTTGAAATTCATCCGGCTTGGATATGACCACTTGCCCAAATTGAGGAGAGCAGGAAAATAAACTTACAATGATGATAATTATACCTGCTAAAGAAATGTGCAGAAATGTTCTATGATCGGTCACCTCATTTAACCATACTTTTTTATGACTTATTTCCATTAACCCACCAATCACTTTTATCTTTGAACCACCAATTAGAAGAATCAGTTTTAATGATTTTTTGGGTCAGTTTTTTGCCCTCCTCAGTGCTCAGGCGCTGTATGGCAAAATTTATCCATTCATCTGAATACTTATTGCCTAAATCACCGCATTCTTTTAATTGAAGAATTAAGGCTATTTGATCGGCATCGCGAGCGATTAATGCTTCCTTTGTTTCCTGCCGGTTAAATTCATCTATTGACGCTTTAATATCACTGCCAAAAGGCAGGTTTTCCGTCAACTCACGTACTGCCTTATCTTCATCGACATCAACATATTTTTTATTAACATAATTCATATCACCGGTGCGAGCTTCAGGCAGATCATGGAAGATACACATTTTGAGCACGCGCAATTCATTAAGCGATGCATCACTCTTGCACAGAGTATAGCCGACAAACACTGTCCGTAATATGTGTTCAGATACAGATTCCTTACCGCTACCGAGAAACTGATAACCACTGCGTGGCGTTTTGTTCAACATTCCTGTTTCAAATAAAAAATTAGCAATATTATCCATGCGAGTCCTTCTTCAGTACCTTAATGCGGGTTGCCATCATTTCCGCCATTTTCGTAATTTGCGTCTGTAACGAAGCAACGCCATCCGGCCTCATACTTGATATTTTATCCAACTGAGCTTTCCAGTGTTCCAGCAGATCTATTTCATTCTCTTTTAATTTTTTTTCAAAACGTTCCTGATATTCTTTTATAAATGCGTTGGATGAATCCATTGATGCCATCTTCAGTCCTCCTTAATCTTTTTATACTCATTACATCATCGGAGGTCAATCTTGCAACCGGAAATGATAGTTTGACACTATAGATTAAATACTATAAAGAAACGCAACAAAATTAAGGAATATCGGGGAATAATTATGCCACCTAAACCTAATACAGATGATATCGCCGGAGGACAGGCACTTCTTGAAGGAGTTATGATGCGCCACGGCAATAAAATCGCGGCGGCCGTCCGCAGACCAGATAAAGAGATCGTTATTCAGGAAAGGGATTATATTCCGCTGACAAAGAGATATAAGGTACTGGGATGGATGTTTATCCGTGGAACTATCAGCCTTTTTGAAATGATGATTGTCGGAATAAAATGCCTGATGTTTTCAGCGGAAGTAGCCTTATCGGAGGAGGAAAGAAAACCGAAAAGTTGGGAATTTACACTTTCTTTCATTATCAGCTTCGCTATAGCAATATTGTTCTTTGTTGTCGTGCCGGCCTTTTTCTTTACAAAGGTGAAAGATTTTGTACCAAACTTAATTCTTCTTAATATCCTGGAAGGGTGTGTCCGTCTGGGAATGTTCATTGGTTTTTTATGTTTCACTCTCTTGATGGAAGATATGCGCCGTGTTTATATGTATCACGGAGCTGAACACAAAACAGTATTCGCCTGGGAAAACGGCCAGGAACTTACCGTGGAAAACATCAAAGAATTTTCCACTCGCCATCCGCGTTGTGGAACAAGCTTCATTCTGTTCGTCATGATTGTTTCTATTCTGGTTTTTTCTTTATTGGGACGTCCTGATTTTCTGCATAGAGTCCTCTACAAAATATTACTGCTTCCAGTTGTTGCCGGCATCTCTTACGAGGCTATCCGTTTCACCGGCAAACACAGCCAGTGGAAGTGGGTGCAGCTATTGAGCTGGCCCGGTTTGACGCTGCAGAAGATTACTACTCGAGAACCATCCGATGATCAAATCGAAGTCGCAATTGTGGCAATGAAAAAAGTAATCTAATACCAAGTTGCTTTCAAAATAATATTTTTTAAAGCTTACTTGGTATTATGCCCGGTAAATCAACCTTTAATGTATTTTTTGCCTGTTGTATAAGGGATTGACATTTATATTGAGTTGAAGTACTTAATTGCATTACAATTTTTCACTCTCTGGTAAAGGGGGAGATATGATGATCAATCGATACACTTTAGCGTTGTTTGTAGCTATATTTTCAGTAGTCTTTTTTTGTGAATTCTCAATGGCAAAGGAAGATACGGCACAAATAACTCTCAAAAAAACAGCCACATCAAAACAAAAGCTTTATACATATACTGTGAAAAAAGGGGATATGATTTCTACTCTTCTCCGACAGATTCCCAATGTCAATGAAGAAGGCGTCAAGGATAATTACAAACTTGTTAAAGATCTTAACCCGGATATATCGAATCTCAACAAGCTCCATGCGGGACAATTACTTGTACTACCATGGAAACCACTGAGTGAAGCAGGACAAAACAAAATCGAATCAAAGACCGAGGATAAATCTGCAGCTTCTCTTACCCCTTTGGCAAAGCCTGCAAGCGGCAATACTTATGCCATAAAAAAGGGTGACAACCTGATTAAAATCATCCATCGTGAACTTAAAATTAAAACAAATACACGGCAGATACTCAAAGTTATTCAATCGATTAATCCCAAGATTGTTGATGTTAACAGAATTTATGCAGGACAGACCATAAAACTTCCCGGTCAATCTGTTTTCGTAAAGGCTGCGGAAGAAGAAAAAACTACTGTTCCTGAAGTATTGCAGGATGAAAGCCAGACGCAACCTGAAGAGATCATCGAATTAAAAGAAAAGATAGTGATGCCACCGGAGGCACGTCTTGCTTTAATTAAGCACGTCATAACACAGATGAACGGGTCAATTATGACGACGGGTAATTACTATCTTCCCATACCTAAAACCGGTCAGATAACCATTGATTGCTCAAAAATTCCCGTAATTGAATTTGATGACCAGACAACAATGTTTCTTGATTTGGACAACCGCGCTGAAGATAACCTGAAAAAAATCATTAGTGATAATTGGGCAAATTATTCCCTGATAAAAGTGGACAAAAGAGATGATGTTATCGCCGTCTTTAAAAAGATTTTCAATGCCGCAAAAGGCTATAGCATCACAAAAAAAGATACGCCCATGACAATAGGCACTCTGCCGCCTGTAGATTTGATTGTCGATTGGGTTATTACAAAATCAAATTCCAAACAACTCCAGCCTTTGATTCAGGGATTGACTATCGTCTACGGAAATAATCCACTACTGCCCAAGTCCATTAAAAATTACGCACAGAAAAACGGGTTGATCATTACTGAGTTTTCCGAAGAAACGGGAGTTGTTGGAGGCCCTGAAGAAATTTATTCACTGCCGCCAATGCCTGTTTTTCCCGCAACATCAGTAAAGGATTTCTCTTATGCTTTAATATCGTATTTAGGATTCAAAGCTGACAAAAACTCTGAGGTTAAAGTATTCGATATCGTCAAAGACGGATTTAACTTATCGATAAAAGCCGATGTACTGGTTAAATCTGCCAACAAGCGGTACATAATTTATTCTAGGATACTGCCGGCGCAATTCGTTAAAGCGCTGAAAAAAGCTGGGTATGAAATTATTTTTGTTGCTGAGACTGATACGCCGAAAGTAATAATGGAAAAGATTCTGCCCGGTTTAAATGTCATTTTCGCTTCCGGTTATTTCACGTTTTCGGGCATTGATAAAAATCAGGCTCCATATCTTTTAAGTTTTCAGGGCACTAAAATCAAGACAGACACTAATCTATATATTATTGATTTTGAAATTGATCAGGGATTACGCAGTATGCTTCGAGAGACGTGGGCGGCTAATATAGGCCGGTATTGATATTATATGACTAAAGCTATCGCCCTTTTTTCCGGTGGACTAGACAGTATGCTGGCTGCTGAATTGATCCGCAGGCAAAATATTGACGTTCTTTGCCTTACATTCACAACGCCTTTTTTTGATGCCCGGAAAGCTCAAGCCGCAGCAAAACATATAAATTTACCCCTGGCCATTGAAGATATAACGGATAAGCATTTAAAAATGCTTAAGTCACCTCGCTATGGCTACGGCAAGAATATGAACCCGTGTATCGATTGCCACATATTAATGTTGCAGGAAGCCGGAAGAAAAATGGAAGAAACCGGCGCTGATTTTATTTTTACAGGAGAGGTATTAGGGCAGCGGCCGATGTCCCAGGGCAAACAATCCCTTCATGTAGTTGCTAAAAACTCCGGTTTTCCCGATTATATTTTGCGGCCGCTTAGCGCTCGCTTGCTTG
>JBAXON010000133.1:0-8587 GCA_037133255.1 Deltaproteobacteria bacterium | reverse complement strand
GGTCAATTCCACCATACAGAACATACTGTCCTATTCGGACGCATGGCCGATTGTTAAAGATGATGTCCGCAGATGTCTGACAAATCGTTTCCCATATGGTGTTCTATACAGCATTGAACCAGATTGCGTATACATCCTAGCGGTCATGCATCTTCATCGGCACCCGGATTACTGGAAATCCAGGCTATAGGCAGGCAGCAAAGAAATTATTAACAGAACCAATTGCAAATCTCAAAATTCGCTGGAAGTTGACACAGCGTAAACACAATTTCTACCCGACAAATATCGCTATTACACCTTACATTTTGTGCCTATTTTTCATTGACATATGTGTGGTGCTAAACTATACTCGCTTCCAATAAAATCAAGCGTTTATCAAACAAACATATGAGCGATATTAAAACATCCGCGATTGTGCTGCCGAACACCATCAACACTGCGTTGAGGCTTGGTGTCGATATTCAAAACATCCTGCGGCAGCTCGGTATTTCCATAGATTTAGACCATATAACTCAGTCCGTCATTGATTTGAAGCAACTCCATGCCATTGTCACGGCGGTCGAAAAGGCATCCGGGCATCCGGCAATTGGACTCTTAAGTGGTGAAGATTTCGATTTCGACTATCTGCCCAATCTCAAGGCTTTTATTATGTCAGCCCACACCCTGCGGGAAGCCTTTGAATCCACCCGCCCCACGCAAAAGCTCATCACGCCGCTCTTTATCCTGAACATGGAAGATGCAGGGAAGGTCACCAACATCAAGCTTAAGCCGGACATTGCGCTTTGTGCGGAAGACGAGCGGCACTATACCGAAATGACCTTTGCCTGCATCAAAAGCCTCACGAATCGGCTGATGAGAAAGACCGTCTCGCCCCAGGCGGTTCATTTCCGTCATGGCCAATCCGAGATCACGCCCTGGTATGAAGATCATTTCGGTAGTGTTATTGTCTTGAATGCCCCGGAGAACGCCATCATCTACGATCGCACCATCATGGACATCCCTCTGCCCGGCAGATTTACGGAGATTCGGCAGCAGGCTGGAAATATCTTGAATCAACAGATGGCGGATTCTCCACTGCAAGGTGGACTGGCGGAGGATCTCAAAAGGCTCCTGGCCACGCACGGCCATTTATTTAATGCACCGATAGAACAGGTAGCAAGGTCGCTGAATATGAGTACAAGGACCCTGCAACGCCGTCTCGCTGAAAATGTTAATAGTTTTGCCGAGATACGGGATCAGATCAGATTTCAGCTGGCAGCCGAGGCCTTGAAATCCAAGCGGAAAAGCATCGAGGAAATTGGCGATAAACTTGGCTTTTCAGACAGGACCAGCTTTTCGCGCGCATTTAAACGCTGGTCAGGCTTAACTCCCAGCACCTATCGCAAAAAACCTTCCCAATAATTATCCGATTCTAAATCTATCCATGCCAAATGAACACCAGTTTGGCGCTAATTGTCTCTTTTTTGGCGCCCGCCGCTCTATCTATATATGTCTTCATCGGTATAGTGTTTCTCAAAACTTCTTGAAAGGGGGTACTGTTATGGCACAAGGGAAATACGCTGTGGATTATGAAGAGAGGGTCAATTATGACCGGTTGAGAAAAGAAAGGCTGCAAAGGGCAAAAAACCAGATCAATAAGGAGGGTATTGGCGCTCTTATCACGTGGGACGAGGCTAACATAAGATATCTCACGTCTTATTACGTGACTACGCCCATGAGGCCGGCGGAAGTGCAGTGCGTGTTTTTACCGCGGAATGGGGAACCCATTCTCTTTTGCGGTGGGACACCTAAGGAAACGGAACGGCGCATGCCCTGGATGAACGGAAGGGTGAAACCATCCATATCGATGTTCAAGGTTACGTCCTCCGGCGAAAACGATATTACGATGCTCCTGTTCGTTGATACAGTGAAAAAGCTCATGGCCGAGCACGGCTTGAGCAATGAATTGCTCGCGATCGACGGTACCACCTGCGGAATGATCCTGGAACGGGCACTGGGCAAGGCAGGAGTGAAAACCGCCTATGGCAAGCCGATCATGGACAGGGCCCGCATGATCAAGACCGCCGACGAAGTTGAACTCATGCGCATCACCTGCGGCAATTCGGAATCGGCGTTCGCGGCGATCGTGGATGCGATACGGCCGGGGATACGCGAGTGTGATATTGTCGGTATCGGCATTAAGGCGCTGTATGAAGAAGGCGCCGATCATACCGAGGATCTGGTGTGCTGCTCGGGTTTCAATACCAATCCTTACGGCTGGTCGTTCACCGATAAACCGGTGCGACCGGGAGACCTTATCTACATCGACGTTGATGGCAATTCCTACCAGGGCTACAAATCATGTGTGTACCGGACATTCTGCTGCGGCAAAGCGACAAATGAGCAGAAGGAACTATACCAGGAATGTTATGAAATGCTGTATGCCGGGATAGACCAGATTCGCCACGGCGCGACAGATTATGACATCTATGCGAAGTGGCCGGACTCGCCTGCCTACTGGGGCTATGACTCATGGGAAGAGGTCTCGCCCTATGCGTTGGGGCACGGTCTGGGGCTCAGCCTGCATGATATGCCGACCATCGCCCCTTTAAAAAAGGCGTACAACATGCCGCCGATTACCTTCGAGGAGGGAATGATAATCGCCGTCGAGACTTATGCAGGTCACAAGGGAGGAAAACACGGTGTCCGCTTAGAGGAGAATGTTCTTGTCACTAAGGACGGAGTTGAAATTCTTTCACGGTGGCCGATTAAAGAATTAATGGAGTGCTGGCTGCCGTACAATTAGGAAACGGGGGAATAATTATGCCTAAATCAATAGTATCCATTGCTAAAGGAAACGACCCGGAAAAGCTGGTCTATGAGGTTTTAGCGCCGTTTGGTGGTGTGAAAGCGCTGATCCAGCCCAAATCCACGGTGGTACTCAAGCCTAACGCCGGGCATCCGTCTCCGGCCGAGACCAGCGTCAATACAAGCCCTGAGGTGGTGGCAGCGGTGATCAGGGAAGTTCGCAAAGCCAACCCCAAAGAAATTATCCTGGCCGAAGCAGCTGCCATGGGCTGCGATACTCTGGATTGTCTGAAAGTCAGCGGGATTCTTAAGGCGGCCGAAGACGCGGGTGTGGACAAGGTGATCGATATCAAAAAAGATAAAGACCTGCTTGACATCCCCATTCGGGACGCGCGCTCGGCTATAAAAAAAATGCTCTTGCCCCGGTTTCTTCTCGAAGCTGAACACATTATCAACTTGCCCATTTTTAAGACCCACTGCAGCATGGTCTTTACCTGCGCGCTGAAAAACATGAAAGGCGTGGTGCAGGACAAGGTGCATTTCCAGATGCACCAGACCAATCTGGCCGAGGCCATGATGGATCTATGGTCCATCATCCGCGCGGATTTGAACATCGCGGACATGATCCGACCGGCAGGCGGGTTTGGCCCGCACACCACGATACCGATGGAAATGGGCTGTTTGGTTGCTGGGAAAGATCCGGTGGCGGTGGATGCCACAGCCTGCCGCATGGTGGGCCTGGACATCAATTTGGTGGAATACTTCGAGCCGGCACGGGAACGTGGCCTGGGTAATTTTGAAGAAAACCTTATTGACGTTAAAGGTAAGACCATTGAAGAAGCGTACCAACCAATATGGCTTCCTTATCTGGAAGGTTTTGATAAATATCCCGAATACACCATTAACACCACAGGTGCGTGCAGTAGTTGCTTGTCGCTGATCGGTCTGACGATGGAAAAGCTGCGGGCGTTGGGTCAGTATGACGGAAACACCGACGCAACTATCCTAGTGGGCAATAAGAAAGAGATTCCCCAGGGGATCGATCCGGGCAAATTGATCCTTATCGGCGACTGTCTGAAGAAGCACCGGAAAAATGGCGTGTTCGTGGAAGGTTGCCCTCCGGGAGAACCCGCCCCACACTGGGCAATCGTGGACCGATGGATGCCAGAAGATATTGACATTAGCGATCCGGCAATCGGTGAAATGGTCAGGACAAGAATGGAAAGTGAGGCGCCCCAGTTTATTGAGCATATGTACAAACTTAAAGCGGAGTGGGAAAGCCGAAAGAAGAGTACGTAATTTTCAGAATGAAGGAAAATATAAAAGTCAATTATAAGGAGGATTAAGAATGGATATCAACAGTATCAAGAACGTGATGGTGGTGGGTGCGGGTGTCATGGGGCATGGCATAGCCCAGGTATTTGCCGGAGCTGGTTACAAGGTTCAGCTTGTTGATCGGGACAGTGCTGTCCTGGAAACTGCGCGTAAGCGTATCACCGGCAACCTCAAGACGCTCGTTACGGAGGGCCGTGTCAAAGCAGATGAGGTGGCTGCATTAATGGATAGGATAAGCTTTGCTACCGACCTGGCCGTGGCTGGTAAAACAGCCGACCTGGTAATCGAGGCGGTATCGGAGGTGCCGGAACTGAAAAAAGAAATATTCGCGAAGCTCGACAAGGTATGCCCCGCGCAAGCGATATTTGCCACCAATACTTCCGGGCTCGATGTGTTTTCCTTAGTCGAGATTTCACATCCGGAAAGGCTTGTTGCAACTCATTTTTTCGCGCCGGCGCATCTTATTCCCCTGGTGGAAGTCTGCCCGGGACCTCTAACCGACCCCAAGATCGTGGCAACGGTGGCGGATCTCATGGCGAAAGTTGGCAAAGAGCCGGTTGTACTCAAACAGTTCGTGCAATCCTTTATCGTCAACAGGATCCAGAACTATATAGGCATGGCCGTGTTTGAAATCCTTAAAAACGGATGGGCAACACCCGCCGAGATCGATCTGGCGGTCAAGTCCAGCCTCGGCGTCCGTATGCCGGTTGTGGGAGTGGTCCAGTTGTTGGATTTCACCGGTCTGGATCTGGTAAACGATATCAGCAAAAGTCATGGCTTCACCATACCCATGATTGAAGAACTCGTGGGCAAGGGTCATCTGGGGGCCAAAACGGGTAAGGGAATGTATGATTACCAGGGTAGAAGCGAGGAGGAGATTACTGCCAAAAGGGATAGCAGGCTCATCAAGGTGGCTGACATGCTTAAGAAACTCAAGACACAGGAACCAATATAACAAAGGAGAGGTGAAAAATGTCAAAGAAAATTATTATTACCTGTGCCCTTTCAGGCGCAGGGACCTTCAAGCAGAACAACCCGGCAGTGCCTTATACGCCTAAAGAATTTGCCGATGAGGCTGAAAAGGCCTTCAAGGCAGGAGCTGCAATGATGCATATTCATGCCAAGGCAGATGACGGCATGGCGACACATGATGTCGAGCGCATCAGGACGACCCATAACGCAATCAAAGAGCGAGTGCCGGAGCTTATTGTGAACCTCTCCTCGGCAGTGGGGCCGTTTGCTACCCCGGAGCAACGCATCGCACAGATCATCGAGGTGAAGCCGGAAATGGCCTCTCTCAACACGAACACAATGAATTTCAGCCTTATTGATCGAAAAACCGGCTTGATCATGTTCGACAATGTCTTTACCAACACCTTCACCATGCTCCAGGATTATGGCAAGGCCATGGAAGCAAATGGTGTGAAACCTGAGATTGAAGTTTACGACATCAGCGGTTTGGATAACTTTTTGCTGATCAACAAGCAGGGGATATTCAGCAAGCCTTACAATATAAATTTCGTATGGGGAGTTGCGGGAGGACAAAGCTTCCGGCCCGACGCCTTCATGACCATGAAACACGCTCTTCCTGAAGGGGCGAATTTCACCACCTGCGGCGTTGGCGCCGATGAATTTCCTGCCTGCATGCAGTCATGTTTGGTCGACGGCCATATCCGGGTGGGGCTTGAGGACAACACGCGCATGCCCAATGGAGAACTGGCGAAGGGTAATTACGAGCTGGTGGAATGGGCAGCATCCATAGCGCACGCAGCAGGAAGGGAAATAGCAACACCTGATGAAGCGCGGGCAATCATGGGGCTCCGGAAAGCGTGAGCCAAAAATCTCTGCGCCCAACCGGCACTGGAACGATCAAAGCGCAGGGATTTTTAAAAACTAATATAAGAGGGAGAGGGGACCAGTTATGAATAACAGTCAAGAAAGTTCAAAGAAAGAGTATAGGGTAAGTCGTTTTCAAGCAAATTTTATTCTTGTTACTCTTTTTGTTTTATTTGCCATTAATTACATGGATAAGCAGGTTTTTTCCGTTGTCTTGGAGCCGATGCGGCTTGAACTGGGTCTCACAGATTCGCAGGTTGGAATGATGCAAAGCATATTCTATTTCAGTTTAGCATTTTTCGCCATTCCGGCCTCGTACCTGCTCGACCGCTGGAGTAGAAAAAAGGCAATTGCATTGATGGCAATTTTTTGGAGTGTCTCTACCTATTTAACTGGTTTAGGCAGGGGGTTCTTGGGAGTTCTTTTACCGAGAATAGGCGTGGGAGTTGGGGAGGCTGCTTTTGGCGGTGGCGGAACTGCCATGATTGGCGCCGCATATCCAAAGGAATCAAGAAGCAGGATGATGGGGCTGTTTTATATGGCAGTACCAGTGGGCACGGCACTTGGATCAATTTTGGGAGGTTGGTTATCGACAAATCATGGAGGGTGGCGTACTCCTTTTTTTGTTTTTGCAATTCCCGGAATTATTTTCGGTGTGGCCGCACTCTTCATGAAAGACTATAAAACGGTCAAGATGGAAACAGATATTTCAGGGAAGACTAAAGGGTTTTTTTCTTCTGCTGTTGGTTTATTTAAAATACCCTCCCTTAGATGGGTGTATATCGGCTATGGTATGCAGCAAATTATGTTAACTTCTTTTTTTGTGTGGGGTCCTGCATTTATAATGAGAGCTCAAGGTGTGACAGAAGCCAAAGCGGGGCTTATTACAGCAGCGATCGGCATCACGTCTATTATCGGCATTCCGGTTGGCGGGTTATTAGCAGATCTTTGGCAAAAGAGAAATAATAGCGGGCGTATGTACATAGCTTTAATCTCCGCTGCGATTTCGGCTATCATGTTTGCTCTGGCAACATATTATGATTACAATGGTATCGGTTTTGCCTTCGCGCTGCTGGCGGGTTGTTTGGGAGTGATGGCGGTCCCTGTAGTAAATACCGTTTCCCAGGATGTCGTTTCACCAGGCTTGAAAGGAGTTGCTGCCACCAGCATTTCATTTTATATGGTCATTTTTGGTGGCATGTGGGCACCGTGGGCGATTGGAGCAGTATCGGATTATCTGGGAAGCGGCGTCAATGGTTTAAAAATAGCCATGATCATAGCTTCATTTGGAGGGCTCTTTGCCGCCATTTGTTATTGGATGAGTAAGAAACATTATCCGGATGATATGAAAAAAGTTGCCGGCCTTGTTTTGGAAGAAGACTGATGGCGATGCGCCCTATCACTAAATCGTAAAGAGGAAATATTTTATGATAAAAAACGATTATCTTTGTATAGCAGAAAATATCAACCGTAATCCTATGAGAGCGCCGCGTCATGAAGGAGAGTTTACACCTTCTTTCATAGAATTTCTTAAATTGTTATATAAACCGGAAGAAGCCGCTGTAGTCAAGTATCTGCAGATGCCCCCGAAATTTAAAAGTGTTGATGAAATAGCAGCTGAAGCCGGTGTGGATGCAGGTGTGGTAAAGACAATTCTGGAGGGGCTTCGTCTTAAAAATTCTCTCATGGGTATGGGTGATATTTATTGTCTGCCTCCCATACCGATTCTTCTTAATAATCATCATTTCTATGCTGAAGTTAAAGATGATGATATCAAGTCCATTGAATTTTATAAAGATTTTTTTATAGAGAAAAAATTCAGCCGTTACTATGAAACATCCGAGAAAGGCACACCGGTTTTCAGGGCAATACCTGTTGGAAAATCTATAGAATGCGGGGAAAAGATATTAAGCTCCGAAGAGGCATGTGAGTTTGTCACAAATCTGGACACGGAGGATATCGCTTTGGTTCCATGCCCCTGCCGCACCAGAACGGAAAAAGGTGGCAACAGAGAGTGTAATGACCGTTTCCCCATAGGGTTTTGCATAATGCTGGGAATGACAGCATTACATTTTGAATCTGTAGGTCTTGGGAGGAGGGTCAGCAAGGAACAGAGCATTAAATATATTGAAGAAATGACCGATCTGGGCCTTATCTGCTGTGCCGATAATGCCATGACAAAAAACTCAATCCTGTGTCTGTGCTGTGAATGCTGCTGCTCCCAGGTTCGGGGGATAACAAGATGGAACAATCCGACAGCTATTTTACCATCCAACTTTATTCCTACTACAAGTGATAAATGTAAACTCTGCGGCAAATGTGTAAAGAGGTGTCTTCTCGGAGCTCTCTCAATTGATAAAGTAAATAAAAAGATTGTTGTTGATAAAGATAAATGCCTCGGCTGCGGAATCTGTACTTTAAAATGTTCAAATGAGGCAATTAAATTGAAACGCTATGAAAGGTCTCAGCCATTTGCATCTGTGGGTAAGCTCATGAAGGCTTTTGATAGTGAGAATGCATTATAGAAGGGAAATTATATATGAACAGAAACGAAAAGGAATTTCTTGCCGAGGATATTGAATTGAACGACGGCCGCTTATTAAAGCTATCAAAAGGGAAAGTATGGTAC
>JBAXON010000132.1:0-8608 GCA_037133255.1 Deltaproteobacteria bacterium | reverse complement strand
TCCGAAACAAGCCCTGAAAACAGCGGCGAGCGCCATGAATGTGCCTTTTAGCCGTGTGTATGAAGCGGCCACTTTTTACACCGCCTTTAGTTTGAAACCGCGTGGTGAAAATATAGTCAAAATCTGTGTAGGAACCGCCTGCCATGTCCGCGGTGCTGCCGTCCTTCAGGACAAGTTTGAACGCACGTTGGGTATTAAACCGGGCGAAACAACCAAAGATAAGAAGTTTTCACTGGAAACCGTCAACTGCGTTGGCGCCTGCGCACTTGGGCCCGTTGTGCTCATTAATACCGACTACCACGGCCAAGTGACCATGAACAAGGTAGATAAACTCATTGAAAAAATCAAAGAAGGGGGCGCGCAGCGATGAAAAATACTCCCGATATTCAAGCCCGCCAGGTTCAGGATGATTTGAGATTAAATTACGGCCCGAATAAAAAGTTTATTACGATTTGCGCCGGCACCGGCTGTCGCGCTTATGGCAGCCTCAAGGTCAAAGAGGCACTCGAGGCCGAATTAAAAAAACAGAACATGAACGTGGAAGTCCTCGCCACCGGTTGTTTCGGTTTTTGCGAAAAAGGACCGATGTTAGTCATCCATCCAGATAAATATTTTTATCAGCAGGTAAAAGTCAAAGACGTGCCGGAAATCGTTGCAAAAACCGTGGCCAAAGGGGAAGTTATAGGTCGGCTACTCTATCGCGATCCTGACACGGCAAAAACCCTCTTTAGGGAAGAAGACTTGCCCTTCTACAAAAAACAGCTCCGTGTGGTGTTTGGCCAAAACGGCATGATTGATCCGACGCGAATCGATGATTATCTGGCCATCGACGGTTACCAGGCCTTGGGCAAAGTGCTCTCCGAGATGACACCTGAAGGCGTCATCAGTGAAGTGAAGAAAGCAGGGCTTCGCGGACGCGGCGGCGGCGGCTTTGCTGCGGCCGTCAAATGGGAAGGAGCGCGCAGGGCGCATGGCGTTCCTAAATATGTTATCGCCAACGGAGATGAAGGCGATCCCGGTGCCTACATGGACCGCAGCCTTATGGAAGGCAATCCGCACAGCATTATCGAAGGCATGATCATTGGCGCTTACGCTGTAGGCGCGCAAGACGGATATATCTACGTGAGACACGAATATCCGCTGGCGGTGACGCATCTGACGATGGCGATTGCTGCGGCAAGGGATGCAGGTCTTTTAGGCAAAAACATTTTAGGCACCGATTTTTCGTTTGATATTCATATTACCAAAGGCGCGGGAGCATTCGTCTGTGGTGAATCCTCGGCGCTGTTTGCTTCGATTGAAGGCCGCGCCGGTGAACCGCGCGCCAAATATGTTCACGCTGTGGAAAAGGGACTGTGGGACAAACCCACAGCACTCAACAACGTGGAAACCTGGGCAAACGTGCCGCTGATTATAAATCGCGGAGCTGATTGGTATGCCGCAATCGGCACCGAAAAAAGCAAAGGCACCAAAATATTCTCGCTTGTCGGTAAGATCAAAAACACGGGACTTATTGAAGTCCCGATGGGCACAACACTCTACGAAATTATCTACGACATGGGCGGCGGCATTCCCAACGGCCGTAAGTTCAAAGCCGTACAAACCGGCGGACCTTCGGGCGGTTGTATTCCGGAGAGCTTACTGGATATTCCTGTTGATTTCGATAAACTCTATGAAGTAGGCTCGATGATGGGTTCTGGTGGCATGATCGTCATGGACGACCGTTCCTGCATGGTTGATGTCGCCAGATACTTCCTTGCCTTCCTTCAGGAGGAATCCTGCGGAAAATGCGTGCCCTGCCGTGAAGGTGTTCGCCGGATGAACAATATTCTGGAAGACATTTGCGCCGGAAAAGGCAGGCAAGGCGACGTGGAACTTCTGGAAACCATGTCTCAGGCGATTGCCGATGGCTCCTTATGCGCGTTGGGCGGCAGCGCTCCGAACCCGGTGCTCAGCACCATCAAATATTTCCGGGAAGAATATGAAGCTCATATCAAAGATCATCGTTGTCCGGCGGGCGTCTGCAAAGCGCTGATCACCTACAGCATTATTCCTAAAAAATGCACCGGCTGCGGCCTGTGTATTAAAGTATGTCCCACACAGGCAACAAGTGGTGAAAAGAAGAAGGCCCATACGATTGATAACGATAAATGTACTCGTTGCGGCGCTTGTATTGAGAGCTGCAAATTTGACGCAATAAACGTGAAGTAGAGGTAGAATAAATCATGGTTAATTTGATTATTGACGGCAAAAATGTATCGACACCGGAAGGAACTATGCTTTTGGAAACGATTCGCGGCGCGGGCATCTCCATTCCCACTCTGTGCGCGCATGAAGCTGTTTCGCGTTCCGGTTCCTGCAGGCTTTGCGTGGTGGAGATTAAAAAAGGCAATAGAACCAGGATAGTCACTTCCTGTCTATATGCAGCGGAAGAAGGCCTGATTGTAGATACTAAAAGTGAAAGGGTACAGAATGTCCGCCGCCTGGTTATGGAATTGCTGCTGGCGCGCTGTCCTGAATCTGAAGTTTTGCAGAAGCTGGCAACAGAACTTTGCGTAGAGCCGCAGGCGCGGTTTATCGCCGATTCGGATAAAGGCAAATGTGTTTTGTGCCGTTCCTGCGTACGTGTTTGCGAAGAAATTGTCGGCGTGAGTGCCATCGGTCTTTTTTCCCGCGGCTCACATAAAACCGTCGGCACCCCGTATGATGAAAAATCGGACGCCTGTATCGGCTGCGGCGCGTGTGCCTATGTATGCCCGACCGGCCATATTGAAATGTTCACCACAGGCGACAAGAGAAAAATATGGGGACGCACCTTTAAAATGAAAACCTGTGATACCTGCGGCCGTCACTTTGCGCCCGTGGATCAATTGAAATATATCAGTAAAAAAACCGGGGTTCCGCTTAAGGAACTGGCCATTTGCATGGATTGCCGGTAAAATTGTTTTTGAAGTGTTACCGATTAAATTGTGTTCCTCAGTAGCTCAGTCGGTAGAGCGGGTGGCTGTTAACCACCATGTCCGTGGTTCGAGTCCGCGCTGGGGAGCCAGTATATTACGGATGTGGGCACTCCCGGAAGGGAACCTGGTTCCGATTTTGAACAAAGTGCACCTGCCAGGGCAGCATAACTTCCTGTCAGGTGCACTTTTTGTTTAACGATCATAATTTCATTCACCAGTAGCTTTAAATATTCCTTCTTGATTTCCTCAAGTTCCCTGGCAAGTTGTTTCAATTCTTCGTGGTGATCCTCTTTAGATGCTTTTAAGCGTGCCCGAAGCTCTTTCAATACTTAATGGACATATACTTTTGCCCCCTATCGTAAACTTTCCACCCAATGAAGCGATTTCTTATCAAATGAAAGTATTCCTGTGTGGGATTGCGGCGGTAAAGATCAACTAATTCCTATTACCACAAATAGTTCTTTCTGTGATAAAGAGAATGTCATGAATATTCTACTTACCTTTGCCGGTGTCCGTGATCCCTTCAATGCCGAGGTGATACAGGGAATTCACACAGATGGACCTGTCCTTTCGTGCCTTAAAGAACGTTCCTTCTCGATGATCTATATCTTTACAACACCCAACACCCTTGCTAATTCCCGTTCTCTACAGACAGAAATCGACAAGCGCTGGCCTGACATCCGCACCTCTGTTATTTTCATCGACATCCCCGATCCCACTGACTATGAAGCCCTTTACCTCCACATGTTTCGTGAGTGCCAAACCATTATGGAGTTACACAAAAAAGATGAGCCTCGTTATTTCATCGCTACAGCCTCCGGTACACCGCAGATGCAAACGGTCTGGTTTCTCCTATCCCAGTCGGGTGTGATTCCCGCTACGCTCTTGAAGATTACACCGCCACGCTTCCTGCGCCCCAGCCAGAAGGCCGTCGCCGAAATTAATCTATCGATGGAGTCATTTCCCCGGATTACATTGCCGCCGCCGGAAGCGATGGAGATCGCCGCGACCTATCTGCGGAAGGAAAAGCTGGAAGCAGAACGGGACGAACTGGTCCGGGAATTTTCCGGTTTGCAAATGATTGGCAAGAGCCTGGCTTTGACGAAGGTTATGGATACCGTTAGGGCAGCAGCCCGTTATGACTCTGCCGTCCTGATACAGGGCGAAACAGGTACGGGCAAGGAACTGGTGGCCAAGGCAATCCATTTCAACAGCGGCCGTCAGGCAGAACCACTGATGGTTGTCAACTGCGCGGCCATCCCGGAGACCCTTGTGGAAAGTGAACTCTTCGGCCACGAGAAGGGAGCATTCACCGGCGCTACCCAGCAGAAGAAAGGCAAATTCGAACTTGCCGACGGTGGAACCATCTTTCTTGACGAGATCGGCGACATGTCGCTTGCCGCTCAAGCCAAGATTCTGCGCGTCTTGCAGGATAAAACCATTATGCGGGTGGGTGGCGATAAAACAATCACCGCTGATGTCCGTATCATTGCCGCTACCAACCGGAATTTGGGCACATTCATAGCCGAGGGGAAATTCCGTGAAGATCTTTACTACCGTCTAAAAGTTATTGATATCTATATGCCTGCCCTTCGGGAACGCAGCGAAGATATTTCTCTGCTGGTGGAGTATTTTCTCAACCGGCACAATCAGCGTTACCATAAGCAGAAACAGCTAAGCCGGGAAGCCATGCGAAAGATTCTGGAACATCCCTGGCCGGGGAACATTCGGGAACTGGAAAATACCATTGAAAGGGCATTTGTCCTTTCCGGTGGAAGTGTCATCAAAGATACCGATCTGCCGGTGGAGATGATGTCACCACAGCAGTTTTCACAAAAAGGAATTCCGGTGAGTCCTGGATCAGCAAGCCCTGATATGCCTACTGCCATCCTCATTCCCAATGATGGTCTTGATCTGGATGCCTGTCTTCATCAACTGGAAAAGGCCAGCTATGAAGAGGCCATCCGGAA
The DNA here is from genome assembly GCA_037133255.1 of Deltaproteobacteria bacterium. Lineage (GTDB taxonomy): Bacteria > Desulfobacterota > Syntrophia > Syntrophales > Smithellaceae > FEN-1160. Next base: position 3,678 of record JBAXON010000132.1, on the reverse strand, counting down.
GAAAGACGGCAACCGCGAAGCCGCCGCCCGTCTTCTGAAAATGAAGCCACACACATTCCGGAAAAGAGCAAAGGAAAAGTTTGGTTTGTAATCAGGGCGTTAATGTCGTAATTATAGATTATCATTAGAAAGTCAGAAATTATCCCGTTTATCGGGGTTAGGCGGACAGGAAAATGGAAGAAAATGAATTATTAGATCCCATCCCACCGGGAGAGATCCTTTATGAAGAATTTATGAACCCGCTGGGTCTGAGTTCCAATCAATTAGCCCGTGACATTGATGTGCCTCCCGGACGTATCAGTGAGATCATCAACGGCAAACGCTCGATTACAGCGGATACTGCCCTGCGCCTCGGCAAGTATTTCAGCGTATCGCCGGACATTTGGTTGAATCTTCAAGCAGATTACGACATGCGTATTGCGCGTCGAACCATCTGGCCAATGATCGAACCACGTGTTCGGGTGAGAGCGGCGTAAAGAGAAATCTGCGATGGACTGTCTGCCTGTACAATGATTGCGCAAGGTATCATGCAACACGAAAACGTAACAATTATTACCTTATTGGTGATATTGGTAACTAATATTTTGAGATGACGTCGACACTTTAAAACAATAATTAAGTATAATCAGCATATTAGATACTTGTATCTTCAGTTGGCATGGTTGCTGCTCTATCCATTCTTCAAAATCTACTCACGAAGGAGGCAGCATATGAACAGAATCATGGTAACGGGGGTGGGAATTTCCTTTTTGTTCTTTTTCAGCGGTTGCGCCACAATCATGTCCCACGGGCCGCAAACCCTACACATCCAATCAGAGCCCGAAGGAGCGGTCTGTGAAATAACAGATACGACCGAGAGCAAAAGCATCGCCAAGGCCACGACACCCTACACCGCCAATCTGGAAAGGGGTGCCGGATATTTCCTGAAGAAGTATTACGATGTCACGTTGTCCAAAGAAGGCTATATGACGGAAAAGATTACGCTCACACCGCAATTGAACTTCTGGTATGTGTGCAATCTTTTTTTGGGTGGGGCTCTCGGTGCTCTCATTGTCGATCCATTGACCGGAAGCATGTGGATATTCTACGAAAAAGATTTCAACGTCAAACTCTATCCGGCTACACCTGATGGACAAGCAGCAAAAATGGCCGATGAACTGGCGCGGTCGGCGGAAGCCAAGTCAAAAGAAGATGCGCAACGGCAAAAACAGGCTTTCCCGAAATGACCATAATGAGGTGTTCCTGATTGATGCTACAGGAGTAAAACGCAAACGCCACAAAATGGGATTACGGTTTTAGGAAACGCTCTCAAGTGGATGAAGAAAGAATGCTCCAGGTTTGGCAGCCTGGACATTTTCTTGAACTTTTCATGAATTAAGAGTAATATTGATGAAAAGTTATTAATCGGAGGAAAAGACATGGCAAATCTTCAAATAAAAGACATGAACGATGATTTTTATGCCCAGATCAAGGCGCTGGCCGGTTCGGAAAACCGTTCTGTCAGCCAGCAAATTATTTTTATGACGAAAGAATATCTCCTAAAAAAGCAACAGGTGCAGGCAATAAAAATGCCCGCTCAAATTCTGCTTGAGCTATCCGGTGCCTGGGAGGATGGCAGGTCGGCGGAGGAGATTATTGCAGACTTGAAACAATCGCGGAAAAATAGACCCCTGACACGGGAGGCTTTCTAATGTATCTACTCGATACGGATACAGTGATCTATATTCTGAAAGGACATCCTGCGGTAACGGAAAACCTGAAATCTCACTTGAGTGATCCCATCAAAATCAGCGTCGTCACCTATATGGAACTTTATTATGGCGCATACAAATCGCAACGGGTCACGGCAAATGCGGCCAGGGTCAAAACACTTGCCCAGTCCATTGAAATGGTGCCCGTCAATGCCGCCGTCGCTGAAACGTTCGGCATGATCAAAGCAACCCTCGAATCCGGCGGCAACCGTTTGGACGACTTCGATCTGGCCATCGCCGCGACCGCCCTTGCGAATAATCTGATTCTGGTGACGAATAATACCGATCATTTCACCCGCATTGATGGGCTGAGGATCGAGAACTGGACGATGACGTTTTGACAGGTGTTGAAAAAAGCATACAGGATAAGCACGGATACCATTTTTTTTCGGAAGCACAAAGGAATGATAAAATGAAAAAAGAAGAACGCATTGAAACCATTCATAAACGTGCCTATGAATACGCTAATAGTGGCCGTTTCAGTGGTTGGCAAGAAATTGAATGGAAGCTTCGTAAAGATGGCCTATTTGAAGCACGCGATGAACTCGATCGTCCCGCAATGAGATCCGAATTAGATGATTTATGTCGTAAGGCCCATTTGTCGTCGGAAGTTAAAAGTCGTGAGAGCGACCATGCAAAAGAAGAGAATACCGAAAATGGTTCTTTTCCAAGATGACTGAGTAAAAAATAATTTTAGAAGCAAAAACAAACAATCATTATAGCAGTGGTATAGATAAATATTTGGGAGAATCGTAATGTTTACTGAAATCGGTATAGAAAATTTCAAAGCCTTTGGCAAGATGCAGCGCATTCCGCTGAAACCGATCACGCTGCTATATGGGCCAAATAGTTCCGGCAAGAGTTCTCTCATGCAATCTCTGCTTATGCTAAAGCAGACGTTGGAAGAATCTGGCGATGACAAGATTGTTTTACTTCCGAAGGGAAATCTTGTTGATCTTGGGGGATATCAAGAATTTATCAACGGGCATGATGTCCATAAAGACTTTAACTTATCCATATCTTTTAAATATTCTTGGGAACTTATGGAATTTTACGATCGTATTTGGCCGAAGGGAGAATGGGCTGATCTTTCTTTGAAGTTTTCCTTTTTTCATGATCGTACAGGAGAAATTCTGCTCAAATCGATCAATGTTTCAGAAAGTATTCATTCAGATTCGATCATGGAGTGGAAAAACATTTGGACGATTCCCCATCTAAAAAGTGTCGTCATGAAAAAGAAGCTAAAATTTGAAAAGGACGGTAACGCAAAAGCTGATATTGACCAATGGTTATTCAATTTAAAGAGATCTGTCTTGGTTATGGATCAAATGAATTTGGCACACTATTTAGTAAGGCATTATTGGGATGGATATGACGTAACAAGATACATACGAGTTTCAACATCGGAAGAAACGAGAGAAAGGTATACTGAGTCAGATGCTTGTAACGAAGTGCAAAATGAATTAGTGATATTAAAGAATAACATAAAGAAGAAAACTGAAGAGATCCAAATTGAAAACGATACGTTGCGTGCAACCGGCGCTGAATTGAAAGCCGAAGATTTGGAAGAAAGAAAAGACAGATTATCAATTTTACAGGCTCAATTAAAACAATTGAAACAGATATTGAGAATGTCAAGAATTATTCATAAATCCCTTATAGATTCATCATTTGATGAATTTTTGAAAATCAAACATTTTCCAGCAAGTAATAGGTTGATTTCAGTATCAAATTGCTTCCCACACGACAAAATTGATCTTTGCGGTGATGAAGGTCAGCTCTTTCAGAAAATCCCAGATTTTGTAATGTTGGGAAAGGGAGAAAAGGAAAAGAGCGATGTTTACGATGCTCTTAGCCATATACCGGAGTTGTTATCCTATGCCTCGGAATTACTCAAGAACTACCTGCGCCGGATAGTTTATATCGG
>JBAXON010000131.1:0-8662 GCA_037133255.1 Deltaproteobacteria bacterium | reverse complement strand
GCACTTAGTTGCCAGGTAATATTTAAGGGATGTTTTAAAGGCTGCTTCCGCTCGTTTTCTTCCGGATAAGTCATTATATTTAGTATGCATTTATTGATAGTGTCATCACAGCTCTACTTATTTTTTAAAGTGATTTCAAAAATAGTAAGTCAAAAAATCAAATATGTTTTTAGAGATTATTTTGCTTTGTGGAGCGGCTTTAGAACTTTTCGGAAAAGAATTCCTACAGATATGGAAAGTTTTTCCCCTAAAGGAATTAGGAAATTTACGCAAAGATGCTGATATTGTCCGGATTAAGCGATAGTCTGTTTATATTTTGGAGCTGGATTGGCATTATGGGTTTTAATTCTTCGCTGTACTTCTCTTTTGAGTTGTCGCTGCTCTTTTCAGATCCATCACGATAAGATGTCTGCTGACTATAATTCTGCTGGTATCCTTCCCGATTATTCTGCATCAACACATCACAGCGATCAATGGTCAAACCCTGATTCTGCAAAGATCCTTTAAGACGATCAAGATGAGAATTCAGAGCTTGCTGAACGTCTTTATTATCGGCAATAATGATTACTTCCACTTTGTTATTACGCACCGCGACATCCATTTCTAGTGTTCCCAAAGAAGGAGGACTCAACGTAATCTTTATTCTGCCTCCATCAGCGCTCACATTTTCTTTGATCTCACTTACGATTCTACTAATAATTCGTCCTGTAGAAATATCCTCAATAGAACTTACTTTTACCACTCCACTATTTGCTGCGCTTACGGAATCTGATAAAATATCCTGATTATTCTTCTCACCAACAACATTGCTTTCCTTTAATGCACTCTTTAAATTTTCCGTCATGCTTTTCGAAAATGTTTGCAATGCCTCCATGTTTGCTAATCCTGGTTTATCCGCTATATTGCCGGCAGAGAGTTTAGTGGCATTACTAATCATGCTTAGATTATCGATAATTTTTAAGTTATTTTCCTTCAGCAGTTGATCAGACAACATACTCGCATTATTTTTACTATCCTCGCCTTTGAACAATGTGACTTTCCCGATTCCCACAAAATCCGGCTGGGCTCCTTTATCACTTCTATCAGACAATTCCTTAATCAAGGACAGAATCTGGTTTTGTTTTGACAATCCATTTTTGTTTTCATCTACTGATTCAATGGTTGGATTTAGTAAGGTTATCTCTTGATTTAGAAGTTGAATAAAAGGCGCTAAGCTATTTAAATCAACGGTTTCCCCATCAGATTCATCATTGATCACATTCTGCTGTTCCACAGGATTAGGGCTACTGACTTTATTTATAATTATTGCGCCGGATGATCCAATCGACTGTTCCATTTTATCTCTCAATAAAGTTTTTTCGTTTTATGTTTGCAATCAGTATGCCATTGCCACGATATGTTGTTTACCTTATAATTACGGGTACTTATATAATTGGTCTTTTTTCTGGATTCATTATTGGGAAAATATTTCCTACCCGTAAGTTATTCTTGAAGCTGCTTACCCGCACGCGTTATTTCTTTGGTAATTTCTACCGCTTTCTGCGCGCTGATATACCCCCAGACAGCTCCGGCTTTATCTTTTTTCATGTTCATTGTTATACCTGCCGCCGTTTTTGTATCGAGTTTTTCCATCATCGCTCCGGCTTTTACCGGAGGCGCAGCTTCATACACTTTCGCCATTTCTTTGTATCTCTTAATCTCCGCGGCTTGATTGGCATCGAGTATTGTCGTCAACTTTTCTTGCTGACCTTTCAGTAGGGTAATTTTTTCCGTTATCTCTTTGCGCAATGCAAGCAATCGCTGTTCTTCAGAACGCAGATTATTTTCCCGATTATCCAATTCAATTTTTTTTGCCAAAAGTGCTGCCACCAGATCCCTTTGCTTGGTCAGATCTTCATCGAGCGTATCCTTATCCTTTTTCACCGCTACAGGCGAGGCAATGGAAGCAGGTAGAGCATCAGGCGCTGCGGCAGCACTGGTACCGGCAGGTTGCTGGGCCATTGCCTGGGTAGGTGCAAGCGATGCGTGGGAAGAAATATCAGATTTATTAAGTAAACCGAATACTGATGCAAGCTTCGCCAAAATCAAAATAAGCAGTATAATTTCAACTGCAATGACATATTTTTTCATGTTCACCTCCTGCCAAATTTCAGCACAGATATTTCATCAGAAGCCTTTTGTTCTAAATTTCTTAGATTACCATTATATTCTTCGTTATGCTTCTGCTTGAGCTTTTCCATAATTTTTCTTTTTTTTACCGCTTCGAGTAATTCTTTTCTTTTGCTTTCCACTTGTTCTTTCACTTGATGAATAACTATCTTTTGTTTGTTTTCATTTTTCCGCACCTGCTCCACATAAGAAAAGTAAACGGCAAAATCATTCGCGGGCAAAGGTTTATCTTGCATGTTTCTCATTTCGGCAATTAAATTGTTCCTTTCTTTAATTAAGGATTTCATTCTCAATCTCTGAGTATCTAATTCCCGCTTTTCCCCCGAAAATTCATTGTGTATTTTTTCCTCTAAATTTATTCTGTATTCTAATACCGACTGTAGTTTAAAAATGAACATAATTTCATAATCTATTCTTTAAATAGCTCCAATAGTTGAGATCGAGACTGCGAAAAATCAATTTTTTCATCAATGTTCTGCCTTAAGAATAGATTAACTTTTTCAATCATTTTTATTGCATGATCTATTGCCGGGTTAGAACCATTGACATACGCGCCTATATTGATAAGATCTTCGGCTTTATTATAGGTGGCGACAATATTTGAAATAGCATTAGCTCTAATCTTATGCTCCTTTTCAACGATATCAATCATAACTCTGCTGATGCTTTGCAGCACATCAATTGCCGGATAGTGATTTTTATTAGCAAGATTCCGTGAAAGCGAAATGTGTCCGTCCAGAATTGAACGAGCCGCATCAGATATTGGCTCGTTAAAATCATCTCCCTCAACCAGGACCGTATAAAGACCGGTAATGCTGCCCACTCCTTCCACAATACCGGAACGTTCCAAAAGTTTAGGAAGGAGGCTGAAAACAGACGGGGTATAGCCTTTTGTTGTCGGCGGCTCACCCACGGAGAGCCCTACTTCTCTTTGCGCCATTGCAAATCTTGTCAGAGAATCAACCATCAACAAGACATCATTTCTCTGATCACGGAAATATTCCGCAACGGCTGTGGCCACGTATGCCGCACGCATGCGAACTAAGGGGTGCATATCCGATGCCGCAACTACTACTACTGATCTTGCCAGTCCTTCTTCTCCCAAATTCTTTTCTAAAAATTCACGGACTTCCCTGCCCCGCTCACCGATTAATCCGATAACGTTCACATCAGCTTTGGTATTGCAGGCGATCATTCCCATAAGAACGCTCTTGCCTACACCCGATCCGGAAAAAATACCCATCCGCTGGCCTTTGCCACACGTAAAAAGAGCGTTGAGCGCGCGAATCCCCAAATCCATTGGTTCATTGATTCTACCGCGAGCCATTGGGTTTATCGGCTCCGCGTAAATGGGATACTCACCTGTAAATTCTATCGGCCCTTTACCGTCAATAGGATTTCCCAAACCATTTATCACCCGGCCTAAAAGGCCATTACCGACACCAATACTGGCTTTTCTTCCCATGGACAATATTTTGCAGCCAGGACCCAGGCCCTGAATTGTTTCCAGAGGCATGAGGAGCACTCGTCCTTTTCTAAAGCCGACAACTTCCGCCTCCACTGGCAGATCGCCCGTTACCGGAACTATGCCGCAAACATCACCGATAGACGCAGCTGGGCCATGCCCTTCCACCATCAAACCGACAATTTCGCTTACCTTACCATTAACCCGTATGGGATTAATCCGGCTAAGTATAGATTCGTATTTTGATAAATCAATGGTTTGAGTGTTCATATTCATCCCGGGAAATATTAAAATCTATGAATTCAACATAGCTGCATGAATCTCTTTTAGTTGACTTTCCAGACGGGCATCAACTTCACCAAACATGGTTTCAACAATTGCTCCGCCTCTTTTTATGGAGGTGTCTTCTTCAAATACTACGTTGTGTAAACCATCGAATGACTGTAAAAAATCTTTTTTTACTTCCATCATATAGTGAAAATCTTGCGGATTTAATCTTATTTTCATGCCATCGGTTTCGGCAATATTTTTAAGCGCGCCTTTGAGAACACTCAAAATAATTTCCTTATTAGTCGCCACTTCCTGATTTATAATTTTTTCCGCAATCGCTATAGCCAGCATAATTATTTGCTCTTCTGTTTTTTTAATTATTTCTTTCTTGATAAGCGGGATCATTTTTGTCATCGAGGCAACGGCATTAAGCGCAGGAAGCGCTTCTTCTTTCTGGAATTCGGTACCATCACTAAATCCTTTTTTATAGCAGTCTTCACTTATCTTTTTGATGTTTTTTTCTGTCTGGGCCTGGATTGTGTCATGCCCGGAGAGCTCAGTTCCACCATCAACATAATCATTACCGGGCGAGATGCAAGACAATGGTACTGACTTGCCTGAATTAATGACCTCCTTAGCTTTAATTACTTTTGTTTTATACAAATCCATCTTTTTCATCACCGCGCAAAATTAATATTTTCCCTTCTATTTCCAGTTTTTTCGTTATTTCTACAATTTTGCGCTGGCTGGCCTCTACTTCTGATAGCCGAATGGGCGGCATAAGGGATATTTCTTCTTTCAACATTTCGGCGCCACGCTTAGACATATTTTTGAATATCTTTTCGCGCATGACTTCATCCACAAGTTTAAGGGATTTGGATAAATCTTCAGCACTGACTTCCTTCATTAATTCCTGCAGCGACTTATCGTCGAGTTTCAAGACATCATCAAAATTGAACATGAAGTTGCGAATCTGTGCTGCTAAATCCGGATCAGCATCCTCCATAGAAGACATAATTGCATTTTCGGAGGCACGGTTCATTTTGTTTAATATACTCGCCATTGCCTGCACCCCTCCCAACTGCTGATCCGCTGAATTACCACTGATCAATTCCTTCTCCAGGGTTTTGGCAACCTCTTCAATGAATTCCTTTGGTACGCTCTTTAGAGTGGCCATACGTTTGGATATTTCGTATTGAATAGCCGGAGCAAAGTGTTCCAATACTACCGCAGCCCTTTCCGGCCTTAAATGAACCAGAATGAGTGCAATTGTTTGAGGATGTTCCATGCGTGTGAACTCGGCCAGCACTTTAGGATCTATCTCCTGAAGCTTTTCAATAATCGGATTGTCCATCCCCGAGTTTCCTACGTCCGTTAAAATAGTCTCGGCATCTTTCTCTCCCAAAGCTTTAACAACCAGGTTTTTCGATGCTCCATCCCGCACGGAAATCATTCCGCCTTGTTCTTTGGCCATGGTACAAAATTCCTTGGCAACACTGCTGATTGTATCGGCAGAAATACTCGTTACCCGGCTCATTTGTTTTCCCAACCGCCGAATTTCTGAAGGACGCAGATTTTTCATCACCTCTGCCGCAAGATTTTCGTCTAATGATAAAAGTAATATCGCCGCCTTTTCTTCGCCTGTCATTTAATCGAATCCTTTATCAACTCAAATATTTTTAATGGTTATTTAATCCAATTGCGAAGTATATCGGCAAATTGCTTGGAATCAGCCTGCGCCATCTGTTTGGCAATATCAGTTTCCGAAAACGAGCGCTCCTGCCCAACTGACTGCATTTCTGCCGCAGCCTGGCGAGAATATGCTTCCGTCGCCCCTCCCATGGGAACGTGTGCGGAAGCAATCCTGGGTGCCGGGGAAGCACTCATAATGCTTCTAATTAATGGAAGGATGACGAACATTAATATTAGAGCCATCAGCGCGAATATGCCGACGTATCTTAATACCGGTGAAAATACTTCTACCTTCTCCTGCCAGGTTGCCGATTCTGCTTCCTCCGCTTCAATTTTTTTAAACGGCATATTGGTAACAACAACCTGATCCCCTCGTTGAGGATTTAAACCTGCCGATTTCCGCACCAGATCTTCTAAAGATTCGATTTCATTTTTCGTCCGTGGTTGATATACTTCTTCATTCTTTTCATTTTTCTTATATGTACCATCTACTAAAACAGCAATCGACAGTTTCTTTGTTTCACCAACAGGCATTACTGTTTTGTTCACCACTTTGTTAATTTCATAATTAATAATTTCATCGAGCTTTTCTTTCTCAGGAGTTTCTGAAACGGTTCCGCTTTTTAAAACTGCGTTTATCTTTTCCGCGTTACGCTGAACACTCCGGATAACCGGTGCCTCAGCATCGTAAGTTTCCTCTGTCTTTTCAGTTATACGAAAATCAAGTTCAGCTGTCACTCGAACTGCTGCCTTACCTGTTCCCACAACATTTTCCAGCATGGATTGGATACGCCCCGCTAAATCCTTTTCCATATTTCTCTGAAAATCTATTTGCGAAGCGGTCATTTTAGAAAGTTTGGATTCGTTTTGCTTGGTAGAGAGTATGGTACCGCGTGAATCCACAACCATAACATCTTCGGGATTCATTCCCTCGATGGAACTGGCCACCAGATGGACTATACCTTCTATTTGCGCAGGGCGTATGTTTTTGCCTGACTTCAGCCGTAGAGTAACCGAAGCTGTCGGTCTTTTTTGCTTTTCCGAAAAAAGAGATTCTTTGGGCAGCGCGATGTGTACTCTGCTGGATTGGATTTCATCCAGACCATTGATTGTTCGGGATAATTCTCCCTGCAGGGCGCGCCGGTAGTTTAGTTGCTGCTCAAACTCCGTTGCTCCCAGTGTTTTATTATCAAATATCTCAAATCCAACACCACCTCCCTGTGGCAAACCGGAAGCGGCCAGTTCCAGACGTAACTCCGATACCTTTTCTGTTGGCACTGAGATAGCATTTCCTGATGATGACACTTTGTAAGGTATTTTCTTTTCATTCAACTTTCCAACAATGTTTCCCGCATCTTCTGTGGATAAATTTGAAAAAAGCACCCTGTACTCTACTTGATTTGTAAGATAAACCATTAATACTATACTGGCAAGCGTGATCAGTATAACCATAACAATGGACATTTTGCGTCCAGAACTCAATACATCAAATCCATTCCAAAGCTTAGTTAAAAATTGTAAGACTAAATCCATAATAATATCCGATTAAAAATAAAAAAAATTATACCTGCATTCGCATGACTTCCTGATAGGCATCAAGAATCTTATTGCGAACCTGCATCATCACTTGAAAAGAAATACCCGCTTTTTCCAACGCGATCATCGCATCATGAATCGATCCTGCATCTTGCAGCTGGACATTGGCAATTGCTTTATCCGCGTCAGTTTGCAATTTGCTAATATCCATAATAGCATCTTTCAAAACTGAGCCGAAAGCATTACTTCCAACCTGATTTCCAACTTCCGGCGCCTTGGGTTCAATTACCGCTGGTTTTAAACCACCTTGAATTATCAGATCTGCCATTTTTCCAACTCTCCAATTAATTTTTGTTTATTTACCAATATCCATGGCTTTCAGTGCCATATTTTTTGCCGCGTCAAAAGCCGTGGCGCAGGCTTCATAACTGCGGCTAGCCGTAATTAAATCAGTCATTTCCAACATTATATTGACGTTCGGCAGTGTAACAACTCCGTCCTTATCGGCATCGGGATGAGCAGGATCATAAATCCTTTTAAAACCACCACTTTCATCTATCACATTTTGCACCTTAACGATACGAACAGCGTCTGCAAGCGATTTGTCAAATCCTTCTTTTAAAGGTTCAGCAAAAAAAGTTGTCGTTTTTCTTTTATATGGGCCTCCTTCTGGTGTGCTGGTAGTATTGACGTTAGCAATGTTACTCGTAATAACATCCAGTTTGGCCCTCTGCGCGGAAAGCCCCGCTGCGCATATCTTAAAAGTTGTAAAAAACTCCATCTTACTTAACCTCCGTTAAGACGTTCTTGATGCCCCTGAATTTTCTTGCCAGCAGTTCAACGCTTAAATTATACATTAATTGATTTGATGCTAAATTAGTCATTTCTTTATCCAAATCGACTTTTTCTTCAGATTTGACCATTTTAAAATCGTTTTTGGTAATTTCGTTCGTGGCGTTAGGAAAATGTTTCTCTTTTGTTCTCGTCAAATGAATCCTTATATTCATAGCATTTTGGAGATCTTGTTTAAAAACATAATCAGCCGGTTTGTACCCGGGTGTATCTAAGTTGGAAATATTAGAGGTAATTAGTTTATTACGTTCTGAACTATACCCTATCATTGTGGATAACAAATTAAATGTCTTACTAAACAATGATTGCATATCTAACCCTCTCGCCTAATAATGTGCAATTCGCATACCAAGATATTGAATCATTTATCTTCCCCCGGAACATCAATTATCCCATACTCATGCAGTTTATTTCTCATTGTTCGAACACTAATACCTAGTATTTTTGACGCTTTTGTTTTATTCCAATCGACTTTATTTAATGTGTCAAAAATCATGCTCTTCTCCATATCATAGAGTGTCTCATTTTTATCGTTTTCCTTAACTTCTTTATGATTGGCTTCTAATTGGTTAGTTGTCGCAACACTCTCTTTAGCTGATCCATTATTATCTTTATCTAAAAATAAATATTGAGGAGTAATAAGTGTTTCGTTACAAATTAATACAGCTCGTTCAATTA
>JBAXON010000130.1:0-8690 GCA_037133255.1 Deltaproteobacteria bacterium | reverse complement strand
TTAAAGTCAACACTAATTTAGGTACTTTCAGATGCTTTATTGCCATCTACAATGATTAACTTTTGCTGACTTATGCTACTTGTGAATTTCAGGAAGCAGGAAGATAATAACAGAAAAACAATTATTGAATCAACTGAATCCCTGTCCCCATCTACAAGTCAAGGGTTTTCGATTTTCAAGTGAAGTAAGGATTGGCAAATGTAATGAAGTCTTTTGACAGTATATAATAATGTGCAGTACCGCGCCATCTGCTAAACCCTTTCTAAAATGACCGTACAGGTCGGCAACTCTCAACAAATAGTTTCCCAAAGTTCAGGATGTTTTCACCCACTTTCTCTGCAAAAACATAATGGTCGACACGAAGACAGACATCTTCAGCGCAGTTTTCTATTATGTCATCAATGTCCTGAAGCGCGGCAGCGTTATACAAAAAGATGATCCCGCCCCCTCGGCACTAACTACCCGGATACTTCCACCGTGATGATCAATAATGGTCTTGGTGATAGTTAAGCCCAGACCAGTCCCGCTAAACTGACCGCCATGGTGATTAGCCCGGTAAAATTTTTCAAATATATGGATAATATCGTCTTCCGGAATGCCGATGCCGGTATCTCTTATTTTGATTCCGAGTTCAGTGCTGTTTATCTTTTCGACATTGACAAAAACAGATCCGCCAGCAGGAGTGAATTTCAAGGCGTTGCTAATCAAGTTCTTCAGAACTTGATTAATTCGACTCTCATCGCAGGTAATGAAAATTTCTTCCTTGGGAGTTTTAATCACAAGTTCCACCCCCTTCTCGTCAAACTGATTTTGGAAGATCTGCTGGAATCCCTCCACTAACTTCCCGACTTCATGCGTCTCAAAATGAAAATCAATTTTCCCTGACTCGATGCGGGATACATCCAGAATATCATCAACAAGATTGCTTAACCTTCTGCCCTCACTAAGTACAATATGTAGAAATTCATCCCTCATCTCTTCGGATAACTCCCTGTCTTCAAAGATAGTTGAGGTAAATCCGATGATCGAAGCAAGGGGCGTACGCAATTCATGGGAAACATTGGAGATGAGATCGTCTTTGGCACGATTCGCCATTTCCGCTTTTTCTTTGGCAATTTTCAATTCCTGCTCCGCGCGCTTTAAGTCAGAGATGTCCCAATTGGTGCCGATCATATTAATGGGCTTGCCAGAGGTGTTGCGCTGCACAAGAGCAAGGGCGCGGATGTGACGGATAGTACCGTTCGGCCAAACAACGCGGAATTGCGTGTCGAATTCCTTTTCGTTGCGCAGCGCCATCTGTATTTCTGCGTCCGCGCGCTGCCGGTCATCCGGATGCAATCCTGTCTGCCAGGCCTCATAAGCGCCGTCGAACTTATCCCGCTTGATACCGTAGAGCACAAACATCTGCTCATCCCAGACCAAATGATTTTTCTCAACATCATAATCCCAAATACCTACGCCGCCTGCGCGCACGGCCAGCGACAGGCGGTCGGTTTCATTTTGCAGCGCCACCTCCGCCCGATTTCGCTCGAATATTTCCGCGGTAAGTAAGCGGTTTGCCTCCGAGAGCTGTTCTGTCCGCTCGTTCACTTTTTTTTCGAGTGATGTGGCCAATCCTTGGATAACTTCGTTCTTATGCGCAATAACGGAGTTACGGCCTGTCATGCCAAGCATTAGCACCTGCAACAAAGCGGTTAGCAATAACCCCAGGAAGCCTATAATCCAAGACAACCAATACATATGCTGCTGTAAGTAATTTTTTTGGACGTAGACCAGCAATTCCCAATCACGGTCGCCCATGCGCAACCGTGTTTTCCAGTCGGCAGACCTGGCCGCTAAATCTTTGCCTGTGCCCCGTTCGTCATAGCCATAAAGCTGGGCTTGATCTTTGGGCGCACGGGAGTCGATCAATTTAAACGTCAACCCGGCAGGCACACTGCCGCGGGTCGCGATTTCAATCATCTCATCTACCTTCACCACCGCCACAGCAAAACCGCTCAGACTGGCGGCCTGATCTTTGGCGGTCGCGGTGTTGACGGGCATAAGTTCCAGGATGCCCACCCTCATTTTCTGCTCCTGCACCAACTGAATGGGCGCAGTCACAGACATACTTTTCGATGCCCGGGCTTGCTTGATTGCCGCGGAACGAATCGGTTCGGAATAGATGTCGTAGCCCACAGCCGGTTTGTTTTGGGCCAGAGGCACAATATAACGTACCGCTACATACTCAGGCCTGGCGGCGGCGCGAACCAGGCGGCGCTGGCTGTCGCGTTCGGTGATCTGATAATGACCAAGGGGCGAAAGGCCGCTCATCATCTTTTCAAAGGCTGGCCGTTTGTTATTTGTGATCAGGTCATTGAAGCTCAGTGCAAAAATGTCATGGTTGTCTTTCAGCGAGCCCTTGGTAAATTTTTCGAACTGTTTGTAGTTTATGTCCGGCGTGACCTCAATGAAATTGCGCAGTGACGAGAGCACTTCTCTGTGTGCGATCAGACGCTCAGCAATTTTTCGGGCGATAATCTGGCCATCATTCTCAATATGGTTATTCTGTACTTGTCTTTCCCAGAGGCCAACAGTGTAAAAGGCCAATGCCAGCAGACCTATGGTCAACAGCATGGGTATGACGATTTGCCGGCGACGATAACCCCAAAGACCGTCCTGGCCGTTGAACATGCAAAAGGTTAGAGGCGCAAAAATGAAAACACCTGCAACATCGCCAATATACCACTTCCACCAGGTGAAGAGCAATTCAGATTGATCGATAATGCCTGCGGTGTACAAACTGGATATTCCAATAGAGGCTGACAGCACACAAGCTAGGATACCCCCCAGCACTAGAAAGCGAAACACGTCAGCCTCTCGCACAAGATTGCGCCAATTCTCTCCCTGCCAGCGGTTCACCAGTCGGCACCCTGCCCAGGCTTGTGCGGTGGCGCCGGTAGCGATCAGAAACGCAAGCGATATGCTGGTCGGGCTCAGTGCGTTATTTAGCAAGGCGGGAAAAATATTAACCAAGACTGCGCCTAGCCAGATGCCGGGAAGCGCCCGGCGCTCAAACCAGAGCACGCAAGCCAATGCCAGGCCGGCTGCCGGAAATACCGGACTGGCATAGCCCGATGCAGTGGCCAGCGTCAAACCAGCGGCGCCCAACAAGGCATAGCCCAAAGCGGTAAATGCCACCACAAAAGTGTTTGATTTAGCACGATTTTTCAAATTAAATAGCATAGATACCGCATCTTTCTTTGTCTGAAAGTTTTCTAACATCTTTTTGGGGTCTCCGCAAACCCTATCTTCCTTTCGCGCGTGCAACGTGCGCGAAAGTAGCTCTCGGTTTTTCCTTCACACTGTGGTTTGCTCATCAATATGACATGCAACCTTTGATCAGGGCGGTTATCCATGCGGTGTGACAGAATATGTCCCTCAATAACTTACTGTTATTTTGACCATTCCCCTGTTCTCGTCGAAGCCATAGCCCTCTACATTGGAATCTCTAGTCTTGTGAGAACACACCAAAGCCATTGTGAGCCATTTCAGAGGCCTGTGAGATAATGTGCCTTCAACTCCCCAGATCAGTTCTTTTCGCCCCTGATTTAGTTCAGCTTGTTCTAATGCGACGGATAAACCGATGGACATTCTCTTTTCCAGAAAATGTACCACGGAGCCTGTAAAGCGGTCGTATTTACTGAAACCGAGGTTTTGGGATGTAAAAAAATCCTCCGTGTACCCGCCCTGAAGGCTTAAGGTATAGGTTGTCAGGACATCCGTTTTCGTAATGCCGGCCTTGTAACTCAAACCATCTATTCTGGAACCGCTCGTCGGGTTTTTCATGAAATATCCTACTTGAGCCGACGCGTTGAGAGTTGGGGTGAATGCATGGGTTGTACCAGCATAGGACTCATATATATCGTAATCACCGGACGAGGCATCGAAGTGTCGCCTCAAAAGCGCAAAATCCCCGTAAATGGATGATCTTTGGTTAAATCGGTTTGTATAGCGGGCGTTGAGTTTTTGAGCATTCATCCCGGGAGATATCTGGAATGTGCCGATTGTATTGCCATAGTCAAGGTGGATACCATTTCTCTTGTTTAGCCAATAATCAAAAAAAAGGTTGATGTAATTTTCCTGGCTGTTCTCGACGAAAGTACTAGTTGTGCTATAAGTATTATTACGATAAGTAAACCCAACACGATTTTCCGGTCCGAATTGATATTCAATCGTAGGTTCAATTATATTCCGCCAGTAGAGAGCCCTTTCCGGCGATATGGATAGTACGTACTTGTTATCTGCTGCCGAGGAGAGAGCTTCCAATTCCCTCGGCTCATCGGATTGAATAAACGATTCCTTCAGGTAAAAGTTTATATGTTCCTTGGTCAGGTACTTGACATTTAAAGTTCCGTTCTGGCTGATATTGTTATCGCCAGAATCTTTTCCGTAATTGACGAAACCAAGGCTATATTCAAGATCGACGCTAGACTTTACACCTGTTTTATTGTACTTCACCCCCGGACCAACAGTAGTTATAAAACTTGCCTTTTTATTTGTCGGGGTAAGATTGATATTGTCATTATATTCTTCCTGAGAAAAGACATAGAAACGGAGGCCAGGTTCTGCAGGTATGCCTGCAGCATGGATGGATGCGGGAAGATAAAGCAGCAGAAAGATAGCAACCGCGATAATGTCCGATCGTTTTTTCATGGCACAAAAATGGTGTCATCTGGTTTTAGCATTATCTCAGAAGGATCTGATTTTTTTGAGACCGCTTTTTTATAGTTGAATGGGATGTGCTCCTCTTTACCGTTTACCTTCCGAATGATCCGGATATCTCGCCCATCTGACCATTCATCGAGCCCCCCGGCTAAGGCAACGGCCTGGAGAACCCCCATGTTTTCGGCCAAATCATAGGCTCCCTGATTTTTCACCCCCCCCACCACATAAATCTTTTCTTTTTTCTGCTCCCATGCCTTTTCCATAAATGGCACATAAACCGTTTCACCGCTGTACACCTTCGGCATTGCAACAGAACCTTCTTTGTTACCATGGATTATATCTATAAGATTGACTTTCTCTTTTTTGTTATTTCTTGTAATCGTTATGTTAATCAGCTCCGCTCCCGCCACCTCTCCTCCTGCCCGCACCATAAGGTCCAGAAGATTCATATCATCAGCTGGTTCGTAGCTGCCGGGATTCTTGACTGCGCCAGAGATCGTGATTTTTTTCTTGGTATCCTTTTCCATTTTCTGGTCCGGAGGAATCCATGGGTTGAGAGTCCTCCTTATGTTGCCTAAATTGGGGGAAATGGGCACAAAAATGGTATCATTTTCATGAAGAGGGGGCAGAATTCTTGCATCACCGTTAATCGAATATTGATAGAGATCAACTTTTACCTGGGAATGACTCGAACCGTTCACGCGATCGATGGTAATATCACTCATGACCGCACCATCAATCACGCCTCCAGCCATACTAATGACCTCCGGAACCGTGGCTGCTTCCGGCGGGTTGTACCACCCGGGTCGTACCACGTGACCCATGACCATCACATAGTGCCGCTTCTCTAAAATGCTTAACTCGACCCTTGAAGAACGCGTCTGGTACAGCGGCAGCTTTTTTTCTATCTCCAGGCTTGCTTCGTCTGTCGTTAGCCCCTGAACATAAAAATGAATAAGCCCCGGAATGGTAATAAACCCATTTTTATCAACAGAAAAATCGTTACGCACCTGATCCAGACTCGAACCTGCCGGCGAGGCTGAAGACATAGCCTGGTTACCCGGTAATTTAATAAAAAGGACATCCCCTCTGTCAATCGTTTTCTTGGGCGTCTTGGTCGCGCGAACAACAAGAGTATCACATGACCTTAGATATATCTGACCTTGTGCCTTGGTTTCCTGGAAGCCTTCATTTGTTTTTGTCCTGATGGTGATCTGTGAGAGATCTACGCCCGGCAGAATCCCGCCCGAAATACTGGTCAGATAATCAATGCTCGTTACATGGGGTGCCCGATACCAGCCCGGATAGTGGACGCCGCCCTGTATATACACAAACCGATTACGGGAGAAGATCCGGATGGATATCTCGTCCCCCTTTCCCAGAGATTTCTTCAGTCTGTTTTGGAGTTCCTCCCTCAGGCCGGGGATATCCCTGCCTTCAACGTGAATCTTCCCCATCATCGCCATATAGATGTTCCCCTCTGGGTCAATATCGTACTTCTCGCTCATATCACTTTGCCCGGACACACTTACTTCCAGAACATCACCGGCGAATAAAAAATTATCCTTTTTTGACTGCTCCGATGCAGCCGTCAAAGTATAAGAGATGCTTACCAGTAAAGGGATAACGATGACAAACAGAATAAATTTTAATAAAGAGCCGGAATAAATTTTCATTGTCTGATCTCCTTTTTTTTTGCTTACTATCTACAAAATTTTGAGCCAACGACTAACAGCCTTCATTCTTTATGTCTGACTAGTTACCAGCTCCACCAGGACATCCGTCGCTTTCCCGATGTCCTGATAATGTCAGTAATCAGCGGCAGATGATCAGAACCAATATCGGGACCAACCCCGGAAAATACGACATCTAACCCGGCGCCGACAAGAACATGATCAATGCGCAACACGACGGGTATGCCCCGATATCTGGCCCGTTGAGTCCAGCCGTAACCGTATCCCACCTCCCAGAAGGCGTTTTCATACCCAGCCCACACATCCTGATAAAGTGGGCTCTCCACAGGCATATTGAAATCACCCGCTATGACCACAGGGCCTGGAAGTTCGCCGATCGCCCTGAAGATTTCCCCGGAGACTCGGAGGCGGTGCAAGGTTTCCTGCTCCAGCAACCCTCTACGGGAAAAGCTCAAAATTGTTTTCCGGTCTAGAACCGTAGTCAAACCGTACCGAGGGCTTGGCAGATGGACCGTGCAAAAAGATAGTGCCTCTTTAGGTGTCTGAACAGTACAACACAACATACATTCACGTGGCCAGACATGCGGTGGATGCAATGCCTGCAATGACTTTCCGCGTTGGAGAGGGTAGCGTGACCATATTATCAGTTCCCCTTCCCGCACACTCTGCCACCCCGCAGGAAGGCTCACCCCCGGATCCCGTGGACATTCCTGTAGTGCCACAATATCAGCGTTGGTATTCCGGATAAGATCGGCAAGAGACTTATGCCCGAAATTGCCCGAATTGATATTGCATGTCAAAACTCTGGCAAGGGGAACACCGGCGGTTGCTGTTCTATAAAGCGGAACATGAAGTCCCATTAATGGCCCAGCAGCAGCCAGACCACCTGCAATGAGCGGTATCAACAACCAACGGTTATTGATAAGAGCCAGCGGAAATAAAATAACCAGGGGGATAAGGACAAGCCACCGCGGGCCATACAACACCAAAGTAGCAAACCACAATCTATCACCACACAAGACAGCAATCATCCATACGACGGCAATCAAACCCGGATAACCCCAAGACACCATGGCGAGTATGCGGCCTAGGTTGCCGTAACATTTGATATATCGTGTTGGCAATTTTCTCAACTCAACCCTCAGACTAAAAAAACTGAACCTGGCAGATTAATCACGATGTACAACAGCATAATCGGGAAACGGTAACCCTTTTTCATTTTACATCCATCCAAGAAGAAGACAAGTCCTTCGGCAGGGAACCGATGATCGGCGTCTGAACGGTCTTCGATATGTCCATTTCGTTCCTGATGGTTCCTTTAATCAATTCTTGGAGCAAAACCAATCCCACACCAAGTAATAATCCGCCTAAAAGACCGATCATCCTGATCCGATTTCTAACATCTTCCAGAGGAGAGCCAGGGAGGCTTGGCGCATCAATCATTTTAATGTTGTTCATCACTGACGCCTCTTTTACGCTTGTCTCCAAACTGATCCGATCCATTACCTGAAAGTGCTCTTTGGCCATCTCCATGCCCGAACGAAGGCTGTCCAACTCGCTCTGCGTAAGACCATCGAAGGTGACACGGGAATCACCGGGGATACCATACTTATGCTTATAGGCAATCAACTTTGCCTCTGCTGCTTTATACTCCTGCCAGGCATTGCTTTTCAGACCTTCCGAAAACTCTTTTGCCGCCTTCACGTCTTTCTTGTTTTCTTCCAGATTTTCGGCAAACCATACCTCCATGTACTTTGTGGCCAGAATGACAGCAGACTGCTTGTCCACTGACCTCGCCGTGATCTGGACGATGCCCACTTTCGACTTGCTGCTGACAGAAATCTTCGCCACAATATTATTCAGAAGCTGTTCTCTTTTCATGGATGAAGGCTCTTCATTGGTTCCCTTCTGTAGCAGGCTTTTGATTTGTTGAAACAACTTTTCGCCTAACCATGCCTTCAGGGATTGAACAATGCCTCTCGTAATCTGGGAGGTTAAATCCATGTGGGTGCTCAAATCATTTATAGCCACATTAGGAAGTATTTTAAGGACATTATCCGCAAAGGAGCGGCTTTTGAGCTTTTCTACCTGGGCCAGGACATATTCGTCCGTGGCCTGTTTGGGGACCATGGATTCTTCATTTTTTTTGGACTGAATATTGTACTTGGGTTCTTCCACAATGAATGTAACCCGACTGGAGTATTCAGGACTCACAAATAAGCTGAGAGAAAAAGCGATGAAAAAAAACAAAAGTGTAATAGTTGCGATCATTGCCTTTTTTTCTTGAAG
>JBAXON010000129.1:0-8691 GCA_037133255.1 Deltaproteobacteria bacterium | reverse complement strand
AAGCTGTTTTTGAGTTCCATTTCCCGACGGAACGTCAACCAGCATTTCCCGTGCCTTGATCTGGGGGTGTTCGCAGGCTTCGAAGAATGTAAGCACCGGCTCAGAACAGCAATCAACAGCGGCAAAGATGGACTTCCATTCAGCAAATGTTTTCCTCTTCATGGCTTCGGCAATCCCCTTGCGAAGGAACTTCTGGATTTCCGGATCAATGGCCAGGGCTTTATCCTTCCATTCCGGATGTTCCAGAATGTCGCAAAGCCGGTAAAAGAACTGTGGTTCGATCCCGGCCAGAGAGAAATAGCGGCCATCCGCTGTTTCGTAGCAATCATAGTAGGTGCCACCATTGAAGGTGCATTCTTCGAGTTTAGGCTCTTCGCCGCCGATCAGGGCAATAGGTGCGGTCAGGGCGTGCATGGAAAAAACCGCATCGGTCATACTAATGTCGATGTATTGTCCCTCTCCGGTCTTGTTTCTGTGGACAACCGCCGCCAGTATTCCCATGACGGCATGATATCCTCCTCCGGCCACATCGGCTATCTGAAGATTTATGGGGCCGGGTCCCGTGGATTTTCTTCCGTTGTATCCCGTAACACCGGCAATGGAGAGGTAGTTTACATCGTGACCGGCACGATCTCTGTAGGGGCCGTTCTGTCCATATCCCGTAATAGAACAGTAAATAATACGCGGATTAAAAGCCTTCAGAGCCTCATAGCCGACTCCGAGACGATCCATGGTACCCGGCCGGAACTGTTCCACGACGATATCGTATTCCTGAATTAGTTTTTTAATGATGTCGATTGCTTCACCGGATTTCAGATTTAACGCTAGGGAGAGTTTTGATCTGTTCAGATACGCAAACGCAGCAGAAACGCCATCAACGTATGGCGGCAGCAACCTTACAAGGTCCGGCTTATCCGGTGATTCGATGCGAATCACATCTGCCCCCATGTCGGCAAGCATCATCGTACCGAATGGCCCGGGAAGTAGGGTTGTGAAATCCAGAATTTTTAGTGAATTCAGTGGTCCTTCCATTATTTTCTCCTTATCTGTGGTTGAAATGTTGTTTCACTGATTATCAATTTACAACAATAATTCGACTATGTCAAACATAATTCGACATATATCTAAAATAATTAATAGGTAATACAATGTAAATATATATAATTATTAATATAATAATCAAGTAAAATAATTATTGACTATTTTATAAATAAGTATTATATTCGTCATTATCGAATTACATTCGGTTAATTCAAAACTAAAGATCAAAAGGAGGAAGACCATGGAAAATACACAGCCGTTAAAAGGGATCAAGGTGCTGGATTTTAGCACTTATGCGGCCGCGCCGATCTGCGCGATGGCCCTTGCAGATTGGGGTGCGGATGTTATCAAAATAGAATCGCTCTCAGGCGACATGATGCGTTACTTCGGCTTTATCATGTCTTGTCCGGTTCAGGACGATGACAATATCCAATTTGAGATGGATAACCGGAACAAGCGGGGAATTTCCCTTAACCTGAAAACCGGTGAAGGAAATGAAATCATCCATAAACTGCTTGCGACGGCAGACGTTCTGGTAACGAATTACCGGCCTAAAGCTTTGGTGGGTCTTGGCCTGGATTACGAAAGCATATCAAAAAAACATCCCCGCATTGTCTATGCCTACCTGAACGGGTACGGAGATGAGGGACCTGACCGGGACAAACCGGGGTTCGATCTGTCCGCCTACTTTGCCCGCTCCGGAATCCTGGTCGAACTGCCGGAGCCGGGCTACCCGCCCCTGTCTCCCATCTCCGGTTTCGGTGATCATCCTACGGGAACATATCTTGCGGGCGGGATATGCGCTGCTTTACTTCAAAGAGAAAAAACAGGAAAAGGCTGTAAAGTGCAGACGGCTCTCTTCAACACCGCGCTCTGGAATCTGCAGCTGAACATTGCCACGGCCAACAATAATGCCCACCTCTCCGATGAGGAATTCAACAAGATCAAAAGCCAGCGGAAACGGCCCCGTTCGGGCCTGATGAACACATATCAATCAAAGGATGGCCGGTGGATTACCATTATGGCCCTGGAATACGACCGTTACTGGAAGCCTTTTGCTGAATTGGTGCTTAAACGGGCAGACATTGCGAATGATCCACGCTTCAACACTCAAGCGGCCAGTTTTCAACATGGTGCCGACTTGGCCGCGATCATTGACGAGTCGTTTGGAAAATTGACGGAGGCAGAAATCGTCGCGCGGCTAAAGACAGCCGACATCGCCCATGAAATCAACCTACGCTGGAAGGAGATCAAGGATGACGTCACCGCTTTGGAAAACGGATTTATCTTTGAATACACCATGCCGAGTGGACGCAAGGATTGGCTTATTGGAAACCCGGTGCGGTTCAATGGCGAGAAGACGTTTGTCCGGAGACATGCGCCCAGACTGGGCGAGCATAATGATGAGATCCTCTCCGAACTCGGTTACAGTACTGAACAGCTCTCCACCATGAGAGAGAAAAAAATCATTAAGTAAAGGGGGTATAGGTCGGTGATTAAGAATTGCACAGCCCTAATAACAGGCGGAGCTTCCGGACTTGGGGCTGCGACAGTCAGGGAAATCGTTAATGCCGGAGGAAATTGTGCCATTTTCGATACGCAGCAGGGAAAAGGCATCATTTGGGATGGTTAAAAGCGGAAAGATATTGCTGAGTTTAAATGCCACGAAGCAATCAGAAAATACATTCTGGTAGCTAAGTCTGCGTATGTTTTTTGGCAAATAAGTTGTTGAATTCATAAGTGATAACAAAAATATTTTAACTAGGAGGATACAAATGAGTACAAAAAGCGGTGCAAAAGAATTTGCCATAAGCAGATTGTCGGCTTGGTATATCGTCATCATATGTTCACTTCTTTACACAGTAAATTATATGGATCGCCAAGTATTATCCATAACCACTGAGCTAATTAAAAAAGATCTAGGTTTGTCTGATTCTCAGATTGGCATTATTCAAACTCTCTTTTTTCTGAGCATGGCTTTTTTTTCTTTTCCTGCGGCTTATCTGGTTGATCGCTGGAGCAGAAAAAAAACCATCTCTATTATGGCCTTGGTCTGGAGCGGCTTTACTTTTGCGACTGGAATGGGGAAAAGCTTTCTTGGTATTTTAATGCCGCGCCTTATGGTCGGTGTTGGCGAAGCTGGCTTTACTTCAGGAGGCACGCCACTTATTGGCGCTGCCTTTCCCAATAAAGGCCGAAGTTTGGCGATGGGTATATTTAACATGGCAGTTCCATTGGGTTCCGCCCTTGGATTCATCCTAGGTGGCGCCATCTCGGTGAAATACGGGTGGAGAATGGCCTTTTATATCTTTACGATTCCGGGCATCATATTGGCCTTGCTCGCTCTTTATATGAAAGACTACAAAACAGTTAGAAACATTGACGAATTCGGTAACAAAATAAGCTTTTTCAGATCAGCTGTTTCTCTGTTTTCGATTCCGACTTTAAAATGGCTGTATATTGGATTTGCCATGCAAAATTTCATGAGTTTCGCGTTTCTTACTTGGGCAGCGCCATTGGTCATGCGTACAAACGGCGTGGATGCGCAAAAAGCCGGAATGCTTGTTGGTATTATCGGTCTCATGGCTATTTTCGGCGCCATATTCGGTGGCTTGACAGCAGACCTGTGGCAAAAGAAAAATATCAGAGGGCGTATGCTCACGGCAGCGACATCGCTGCTAATCGCCACGGTGCTGTTTTTTTTCATGATTTATTTTGATATCCGTGGTGTGGGGTTTGCTTTTGGTATTGCCTATGGTGTATTTTCCATCTTTCCTGTGCCGTCAATCAGCGCAGTAACTCAGGATGTTACTCCGCCAAGCCTAAAAGGTGTTTCGTGGGGTATGGCTGTCTTTTGTTTAATTGTTTTGGGAGGTGCCTGGTCACCTATACTCGTTGGCTCTATATCCGACGGCCTGGGAGGCGGTGCCTACGGCATAAAAATTGGATTGTTGGTAACAACGATTGGTGGGCTCGCGGGGACTTTTTTCTACTGGCTCAGCGCTAAACATTATTCAGACGATATGGAAAAAGCTCAAAAACACAAACTTGAAGAAGCTGACTAGCGCTGAGAAATTTACCATGACCAGAATCCTTGTTGCAGCGGCATGAGGAGCAAAGATTCTGGCCGATCACGACGGCATCATTTCTTGTTGGCGGGAAGCGGATAAATCTTAACGAGGTAAGGGCAAGATCCTGAGCCAAGTGCCATCGATCTTGTAACATGCTTGTCAAGGCAGGTGTAACAATCAAAAGGGGGACCGGTATGAAAACAAAGTTTAAAAATCTAGTGGAGATGCAACAGGATTCGTGCAAAAAATACCATGACAACGCCATGCTCGGCGAAAAAGGAACGGATGATTATCTGTGGATGACATTCGGGGAGTTCGGGAAAAAAGTTGATAACCTCAGGGGAGGCCTGGTCTCGCTGGGCATCAAGAAAGGTCACAAGATTGCGATTATTTCCAGCAATTGTGCCCTGTGGCCCGTTGCTGCATATGCCACATACGGGCTCAGCGCCCATTTCGTTCCCATGTACGAGGCACAGACATACGAAGACTGGAAATACATCGTCCGAGATTCGGCCTCGATAATCCTTTTCGTCCGGAACAAGGACATCTATGAGAAGGTGAAGTGTTTTGTCGATGAGATCGACACGCTCCAATACGTTATTCTCATGAGCGACGATGCTAGCGATAAGAACAGCATGGCCTATTTGATGGAAGTGGGGCGTAAGAATCCCGCACCCGCCATGTCTCCGGATCCGGACGAACCCATAGGATTGACCTACACGTCGGGCACCACGGGAAATCCCAAGGGCGTTGTCCTCACCCATAAGAATATCGCAGCGGAGATTGAGCAACTCCAAATGGCCTTTCATCCGGGCGCGCCTAATCCCTCGGATCGAAGCCTGTCCATCCTGCCCTGGGGGCACCTCATGGGGCAAATCGAGGAAATCCATCTCCTCATATTCCTGGGGTATTCCACCGCTATCGTCAGGGATATCAGCGAATTCGGCAATGATCTCCAAAACGTCAAGCCGACCATCCTTTTCGTCGTCCCTAGGGTGCTGAGCAGGATGTCTGAAGGCGTCGAAAGCCAGATACGAAGCCTGGGAGATTCCGTAATTTCCCTTTTCCGGGAAGGCATCAGGCTCTCCTCTATCGTGCGCGAAAAGGGGGTGCTGAGCCCTGAAGAAAACAATACCCTGACCCAGGCCCAAAGCGTCCTCTTTAAAGAAATCCACAAGCGATTCGGCGGCAACCTGCGCATGGTCATTAGCGGTGGAGCGGCGTTGAGCAAGGAAGTGGCAGAATTCTTTGACAGCATCGGAATTCCTGTATACGAAGGTTATGGTCTGACAGAGACATCCATGGCGATAAGCGTAAACACGCCGACTGCCCGAAAATACGGCAGCATCGGCAAGGCTCTTCCCTTCTGCAAGGTTGTCCTCGATACCAGCAGGGACAGCTGCAAGGAGGGAGAGGGAGAAATTATCGTCTACTGCCCGAATAACATGATAGGTTACCACAACCTCCCCGAGGTAACCGCCCAGACGATGACCAAAGACGGCGGTGTTCGCACAGGTGACATCGGCCGGATCGACGAGGACGGTTTCCTTTTCATTACGGGCCGGATAAAGGAGCTCTACAAGCTGGTCAATGGTAAATATATTGCCCCCGGTCCCCTGGAAGAAAAAATTATGAACAGTCCTTATGTCAGCATGGCCATGGTGCATGGCGAAAACCAGCTTTTCAACATCGCGCTACTTCTCCCCGATATGGAAGCGCTAAAACCCTATGCCAAGGAGATGGGCGTAGACCTCACAGCACCGAACTGGACGGCGCATCCGAAAATCCAAGCACTCTATGAAGGGGAGATGAACAAGTATTGCAAAAGCTTCAAAGGATTCGAAAAACCGTTAAAATTCGTCATTATTAGCGATGAATGGACGCCGGCAGCAGGGTTTATCACATCCACGCTCAAACTAAAAAGGCGGTTTGTCGTCGAATACTACAAAGATGTAATTGACCGGCTATATATGACGACTTAATTAACAACTTTCAGGTGGTTAATACTATCAGACCATTTTGACCGGTGCACATTTACAAGCCTCCAGTTCTGCCGGAGGTTATAACAAAACTTAACGGGAGGTTTCTCATGACAACAAAAAAAGTGCCTGAAGGGTATCTCTTTTCCAAGGGATATACGTATTATGTGTTCGGGCTGGTCTGTCTGTTGATGATGTTCGATTTTGCCGACAGAATGATCATTTCCTCATTATTGCCCTTGATCAAGGCTGAATGGAGCTTAACCGATGCCCAAAGCGGCCAATTAGTGTCTGCTGTTTTCTTGGCCATGTTCCTTTTTGTTGTACCGATCTCCATACTGGTTGATCGCTGGAGCAGGCGCAAATCAATGTTTCTGATGTCCACCATCTGGAGTATTGCTTGCGCCGCAGGAGCCTTTGTCACCGGATACAGTCAACTATTGGTATCCCGTGCGTTTATCGGCATCGGAGAAGCAGCATATGCACCGGCCGGTGTGGCCACGATTTCCGCTCTTTTCCCGGAAAAAAGACGCGCGGTAATGATTGGCGTATTCAATGCGTTCATCAATATCGGCATGGTTCTCGGTATAATGCTCGGCGGGTATATCGCTGTGCGTTGGGGCTGGCGAGCCGCTTTAGGTGTTGTGGCTTTGCCGGGTTTGATCGTAGCCATATTGATGTATTTTACTAAAGAATATAAAACCGTAGTGCTGGAGCAGACTGTTGTGGCTCCCGTTGACGGAAGCACAATAGCAGCACAAAAAACCAAACTGACCAAAACGCAAATCGTCAAAGATTTTTTCCGGAAACCTTCTCTGGTTGCTGCCTATATATCATTTGCCGCTCAGTCTTTCGTATATGTGTCAGTCATTACTTTTTTGCCGACTTACTATATGCGTGTTCAGGGAGTATCATTGCAAACAGCTACAACTATGACCAGCTTACCTATTATTTTGATGATCCCCGCTGCTGCGATTGGCGGCTGGGCTGTTGACAAGTGGATGTTGACAAACATGCGCGCCAGATTGTACTTCCCCGGCATCAGCTATGGCGTATCCTCGATAGCTTTGATGTGCGCTTTTGGTCTATTTTCGGGAGGATCAATCGTATCTCAATATATCCTTTTGATAGGCGGTTTTTTCCTGCTTACCGCGGCTGGCCCAGCGGTTATCGCCATTACCCAGGAAGTTATTCATCCGGGTGTTCGGGCAATGGCCTATGGTGTTGGCCTTGTTTTCCAGCATATGCTCGGCAGCGCTCCCGGACCGGCAGTTACGGGTGCCCTCTCAGATAAATTCGGGTTGCCTGCAGCACTGACCTTTTCCTCGGGCATCGGGCTTGTTGCCGCAGTTGCTCTGCTCATTGGTTCATTTTACTATAAGAAAGATAGAGATAGCGTAGAAAAAGTAACCTTGCGCCCGGAAGAATAATGGCGCAAGGCAATTAAACCATTTAACCCGTATGGGGTTAGTCCTAAAAATTAGCCTCCTGCGGTTACAATATCAAAAGGGGTTTGATGATGGAAGAAGGATTGCATCCGGATGTCGTGTATGTAAACGGAGATGTCGTTACGCTGGACAAATCCAATACGCAGGCTGAAGCTGTGGCTACCTGGCAAGACAAGATCGTAGCCGTTGGGTCAACTGTTCAATTGCAAAAGATGGCGGGGCCCCGGACTAAAATTGTCGATCTTGGCGGCAAAACACTGGTGCCTGGTCTGATCGAACCCCACAATCATTTCAGTATGTACGGTCCCATGGCTTTAATCACAGTGAACCTCAGTTCTCCTCCTGTAGGACAAATAAGAAATATGAATGAATTACAGGAAGGTCTCAAAGAGAAGGCGAGCATAACTGCAAAAGGTGGTTGGATTATTGGAATCGGGTATGATGATACAACGATTGAGGAAAATAGGCATCCCACCAGATACGATCTGGACAAGGCTTCTGCCGACCATCCCGTTGTTATCTTTCATATCTCTAACCATTTTCTATCGGCAAATAGCAAGGCACTGCTTATGGCCGGCATCAACAAAGATACACCCCAACCTGCCGACGGCGCTATTAGAAAAGATCCCAAGACCGGTGAACCGGACGGCGTTCTGGAAGGCGTGAGGGCAATGATGCTGCTTTACTCTGTTTTGCCTATACTTACCTTGGATCAACGGGTACCTTTGATGGCTCAAGGCGCTCTCCATTATTTAAAGGTTGGCATAACCTCCTGCAGCGACGCGTTAGTTGCAGGCTGGGGGCCACTTGGGGCACAGGATATTGCTATCTATCAGAAAACTATCGCGGAAGGATCTTTGCCGATTCGCATCAACATGATGATAGAAGCCAATTTTTTATTGAAGCAAAGTGGCGGATTCCTGACCGGTTTCGGAGACGACAGACTCAAAATAGGTCCTGCCAAAATAATCGGGGATGGATCAATTCAGGGTTACACGGGGTGGCTCACTAAACCCTATCATACTCCTCATAAGGGAGATAAGGCTTATTGCGGCTATCCGGTTACACCACCTGCACAGTTAAATCCCCTGGTCGCGGAACTCCATAAAGCCGGATACCAGATTGCCATTCATACCAATGGCGATGCCGCAA
>JBAXON010000128.1:0-8821 GCA_037133255.1 Deltaproteobacteria bacterium | reverse complement strand
TAGCCCTGTCCGCTCCTTCTTTAACTATTTCCTTCTTTATTTCGGAAGCATTGGATTTGGCAAGCTTGAGTTTTTCATCGTATTCTGCAACACGTTTATCAACGGAATCGTTAAACAACTTGATTTCATTTTCCAATTCTTCGAGTTGTTTTTTACGACGATCAATAATTGCGAGAATCGGCTTATAAAGAAGAATGTTAAGAATAAAAATCAGCGCCAGGAAAGTAACCATTTGAACGAAGAGAGTATAATCAGGAATTACAGTAACCACAACTTACCTCATAACATAACAGGACAAAAAAACCCGAGTTCGTGAGCTTTATTAAACTCGGATGCATCCGTGAATATGGCTATCCACGAAAACTTAAACTTCCTTACGTTTCACATGCGCTGAATTGACAACACTTAAGAAATCGTAACTCAAAAGCAAACCCTAAACTAAAAAGCGAAGGTTACTAATCATAACAATATTTGCTTGTCAAGCTTTTTTATGACTGCCGGTCTAAAATTTTTCAAAAAAGAATTATCTTTTGCAGAACAAGCACTTACACATTATCATTCGACTGAATGTATTTTTACTTTTTCTTCTACGGATGACACCATACACGATCGCCCATCAAACAAAGCTCCCTCTTCCATAACAAATATCGGCGTGTGGACGTCACCATAAAATTTCCCTGTGGAGTTAATGTTGATTTTTTCTTTTACTTCAATGGTGCCCTGAACGTCTCCGCCTATATAAATAGCCTTGACCGCTATATTGGCTTTAACCAGTGCCCCTTCGCCAATTTCCAATGAGCCCTGCCCGAAAATTTCTCCTTGAAAATCACCATCAATGCGCACAGCACCATCAAAAATCAATTTGCCGATAAACTCTGCACCTTTGCCTAAAACAGCTTGAACTTCTTCAATTTCATTCTTTTTTTCCCACATACTCTTCTCCTAGTGGTTATTCTATTGCTAACTTTTCACGCAGCAGGATTATTTCCTGCCACAACCTGTTTAATTTTCAGTTTTTTAAAATAAATCTGCGTACGCTGACATTCATTAATAATCCTACCGCTGTCAACAAGCAAACCATCGCCGAACCGCCATAACTTAAAAAAGGAAGCGGAATGCCAACAACCGGCAGTACGCCTAAAACCATGCCAACGTTGATAAATACTTCCCACGAAATAAGGGCGGTAATGCCAAACGCTAATATTGTGCCAAATAAATCTCGAGAATGCAAGGCAATTTTCAATCCCCAAAGAATGAGAGACAAAAACATGATAGCTAAAACCACCGCCCCAATGAAACCCCACTCCTCCGCGAACACAGAAAAAATGAAATCGGTTTGCTGTTCCGGTAAAAATTTTAACTGGGTTTGTGAACCATTTAAAAAACCCTTGCCGAAAACGCCTCCTGATCCAATGGCAATAATTGATTGAAGAACATGATAACCAGCACCTAAAGGATCGTGTTCCGGATTAAGAAAGGTGAGCAATCTTTCTTTTTGATAAGCTTTTAGAAAATACCAACCAATTGGAGATAGCATCAAACCGGAAACCAAAGCTACAGCAAAAGATCTCCAATTGACTCCCATAAAAAAAATGATTGACGCGGAAAGAAGCATTAAAACCAAAGCCGTCCCCAAATCCGGCTGTTTTAAAATAAGCAAACAAGGTATCAAAACCATTACAAGAGGGATGAAAAGTTCTTTTAGCTTGTAATGTTCATTAGAGTTATGATTGTCAAAATAACGCGCCAAAACAATAATCAGCGACAGCTTCACTAATTCCGAAGGCTGGAAAGCAAATAATCCTACAGACAGCCATCTTTGTGAACCATGCGTTTTATAGCCGTAAAAAAACACAATTATTAAAAGAACGATAGAAATGCCATATATTAAATAGGCAGCCTGACAGATAATGCGATAATCAATTAAATAAGCCATGCTCATAAAAAAAAGACCTAACAAAATCCACTGAATTTGTTTCAAGTAAAAAGGGAAATTGTTTTCACTAACACTAAAACCAGCAGAATATATACTTAAAATGCCAAGCGTGCACATAGCAAGCACAAGCATAAGAATAGTCCAATCAAAATGCTGGAAAATGCGTCGATCAAATCTTAAAAAAATCATTTATCTTCCCTGATATATAAAGATAGCATCCGGCAATATAAAAAAACATAGCCAGTAATTATACCAAGTTGCTTTCAAACATTAAAGGTTTGATTCACCGGGCATAATCCCAAGTAAGCTTTCAAAAAATTATATTTTAATTAGTGAGACCCCAGTTTCAGAATCTGAAACTGATTGGTCGAACTATCCCGAACAGCACCCTGAAGGGTATCTGCGACGGGGTTTTTAAAGCGACTTGGTATTAATTTTTTAATTTCTCCGGCAAATTATGTTGCGCTACAACTTGCACTGGTTTTAATTTCTTCTTTCCATCAAAATACGCGTCCAATATCTTGCGGGCGATAGGAGCGGCAACAGATCCCCCATGGCCGGCATTTTCCACTATTACAGCTATGGCTATCTCCGGGTTTTTAAGCGGTGCAAAACATACAAATAACGCATGGTCTTTTTGAAAAGCGCTAATTTTCTTATCGCGGCGAGCTTTATCGCTTTGAGGTAGACCCACAACCTGGGAAGTCCCTGTTTTTCCGCAAACGTCCGCATTTAATCTTCTTGCTGCGGAGCCAGTACCACCCTCTTCATTAACAACACCCCACAGAGCCCTGCCCAGAAGATCAACCGTTCTTTTACTTAAGGCAAACTCGCTTTTTTTCTTAGGCAAAAATTCTTTATATATGCTGCCGTCAATTAACTCAATACGTTTTATTATATAAGGCCGCCATAAAATCCCGCCATTAGCAAAAGCACTATAGGCATTGACCAATTGCAGCGTCGTCAACAGATTAAATCCCTGTCCTATTGATATAGAAATTGTTTCGCCGGCCAACCACATCTCTTTAGTCCGGGACATCTTCCATTCTTTTGTGGGTACCAATCCGCTTTTTTCATGGTGTAAATCAATACCGGTAATTTCGCCAAGCCCAAAAAGTTTTGCATATTTAGCTATCTTATCCACTCCTAACATTTTGCCTACCGTATAAAAATATACGTCACAAGATTCGACAACTGCCCGATGGAGATCCACATAACCATGGCCTTTGGCCTTCCAGCAACGGTAAGATCGATTACCTAATTCAAAAGAACCATTACAAAATATCTTTTGCTCAGGTGTAATAATACCTTCTTCCAGAGCTGCAACTGCAACAATTAATTTGTATGTTGAACCAGGTGGATATTGTCCGGAAATTGCTTTATTAGATAATGGGTTTAGCGGATTGCTTTGCATTTTGTCCCAGATATCATATGGAATTCCACTATTGAACAAGTTGGGATCGAAGGAAGGTGAACTGACCATCGCCAGCACCGAACCGTCCCGAGGATCCAAGACAACTGCCGCACCGGGTTTTCCTGCAAATGCATCCCAAGCGGCTTTCTGTAAATCAGCATCAATGGTCAAAACAGCATTATGGCCTGGGACAGGATCAATCCGTCCTAAATTTTTAATTTCTTTATCATAAGCGTTTACTTCAACTAATTCCGCACCACTGCTGCCTCGTATGTACGAATCAAGATATTTTTCCACGCCCTGTTTCCCTAAAATATCACCGGATGAGTGTTTGTTGTTATCTTTTTCCAATTCTTCTTTGCTTATTTCACCAGTGTAACCAATAATCGGTGCCATCATTTCTCCGGCCAGATATAAGCGGACGGGAGAAACATCGACAAAAACTCCGGGCAATGACAGAGCATTGGTTTCCACTATAGCTACCTTGCCCATGCTCACATCTTTCTCTAATTTCACCGGCAGATAAGGTTTAACTTTCTTTGGAAAGGGTTGATCATAAGACAATTCCAGCGATTTGCTTTTGTACATATTTTTAAGTGTTTCGAGAACGATCTCATGGTCTTTCCCCTTATTGGGTATGTAGAGCACATCGAAAGAAGGACGATTATCCACAAGAACAACGCCATTTCTATCCTTAATCAGACCACGCAGTGGTTGAATTTTAAGAAACCGCACAGCATTATCTTCTGATTTTTGTTTTAATTCTGCGCTCTTGATAACTTGTAAATACCACAGACGCACCAATAAAGCAGAAAAGATAATCAGCAACAATACGACAACAATCTTAAGTTTCTGCAGAAAGTCGGATGGTTCCGGCCCGTTCCGTAGATTTAAATTCTTTTCCATTCAAGAATCCTTCAGTCCGATGCATCAGGTAGAACAAAAAAACAGTAAGCAGGCTAATCAATACAGCCTGAGGGAGAAACATTAAGGAAGTTTTTTTTACTATATCCATCCCATAAGCTAAATTGTAAAATAAAATAATCAGAATCTCTTCCAGAAAAGAACAAATGAAACTAAACAGAGCAATGAAATAGAGTTTTTCGGTAGAAAACATTATGGAAACAAAGAACGAGCACAGAAAAATAATCATGTAGATGAATGTGAATAATCCTAAAACCGACCCGGACAGGCAATCATATACAAATCCCAAAACAAAGGCCAAGGTTAGCCCTTTAATTAAATCAAGGCGAAATCCTGCGTAAATAAGAGCAATCAGTGATATTTCCAATACGAGCTTACCAGAAAATAATACATAGGAGATACCTGTTTGAAACACCACCAATAATATTGACAAGACAGGCAACAACAAATAGTTGATCATCTTTATGGTTTTCCCCCGTTATCCGCAGATAAAATTAACACTTCTTCTAACTTGGAAAAATCAACGAACGGAGTCACACTAATTTTAAAAAAAAGGCCTGCGTCTTGTCTATCTGCGCGGCTGATTACACCTATCAATAACCCCTTGGGAAAGACACCGCCGATACCGGAAGACACAACAACTTCGCCTTCCTGAACATCCTGATTTTTCAGAATATATTTCAATTCACATCCACGGGCACCGTCTCCACGTATGATTCCTTGCGTCCGTGTCCGCTGCAAAATAGCGTCAACGTTGCTACTCTCATCAATAAATAACAGCACCTTGGACACATGCCAGGAGACATCCGTCAGTCGGCCGACTAATCCCGGAGGCGCGATAACCGGCATGCCCATCTTTAATCCGTGAGCACTGCCTTTGTTGATCATGATGGTCCGTGAAAGCGCCGCCGGCTCTCTGCCGATAACACTTGCGGAAATAATATGGTAACTATAGCTATCTATAAGAGTCAGAAGTTTTTTTAACCTCTGCGATTCCAGGTACCCTTCCTGATATAGAATCAACTCGGTTTTAAGTTCATTAATTTTCTTTTTCAAATCCCTGTTATCTTGCTCCAGGCCAACTAAAAAGATATAGCGCAACCAGGCGTCACTGCAACTTTTGACGGAAAGGTTCAATATGCTATGCACAGGCGCTGCCGCTTCCAGGACTATTTTTTTCGCAAATCCTGTGCCTGTTTCAGACCTTAAATTATAAGATAACAAGATAAGCGCTGCGGCAAGAAGGGCAACAACGAATATAACTGTTTTATAATTTCTTAAAAACATTTTCTACCCGACATAACAACAATAATATTGCCCTACGCGTTATACGTGAAAGGTAATTTCTCTGAGCACTTCCAGTTGATCCAAAGCAATTCCGGCACCTCTAACAACAGCAGACAAAGGATCATCCGCAATAGTTATGGGCAAACCTGTTTCTTCTCTGAGCAGCAAATCAATATTTTTAAGCAGTGCCCCACCTCCGGTAAGAACAATACCACGGTCAACAATATCACCGGCCAGTTCCGGTGGAGAGTTTTCCAAGGCTTCCTTAATCGCGTCAACAATAAGAGTAACTGGTTCGCTTATGGCTTCCCTGATTTCTTCCGAACTTGCTTCAATAGTTTTGGGAATTCCCGAAATCAAATCCCTGCCCTTTATATCCATGGTTTTAATTTCTTCCAGAGGGTAGGCGCAACCAATTTCCATTTTAGTAAGTTCCGCCGTTCTTTCTCCAATCAACAAACTATACTTACGCTTCATGTAAAGAACAATTGCATCATCAATTTTATCACCGGCAACCCTGACTGAATTTGAATATACGATACCGGAAAGAGAAATAACGGCAACTTCTGTAGTCCCTCCACCAATATCCACTATCATTGAACTTGTTGGCTCGAAAATAGGCAAACCGGCACCAATTGCCGCTGCCATTGGTTCTTCAATCAGGTAAATTTCTCTGGCACCTGCTGATTCCACTGTCTCGCGCACAGCTCGCCTTTCCACTTGTGTTATTCCCGATGGCACGGCAACTATAACCCTCGGACGCACAAGCGATTTACGGTTGTGTACACACAAAATAAAATGCTTCAGCATTGCTTCAGTAACATCGAAATCGGCAATAACCCCGTCACGCATCGGTCTAATGGCAATTATATTGCCCGGCGTACGTCCCAGCATGTTTTTTGCCTCTTTGCCAACAGCAAGCACTTTCTTTATACCTCTAATATCTTTGTGGACGGCTACTACGGAAGGTTCATCTAATACAATCCCCCTGCCCTTAACAAAAATCATTGTATTCGCGGTCCCGAGATCAATAGCTAAATCATTAGAAAATTTTCCCAAAAAATAATCGAACAACATTTTCCCTCCTGTTATTTTCCTTTTAATATTAATGAATAACCTGTAACTTTTTTCTGTATATAGTATTTCCTTACCCTAATCAATGCATTTTTAAATTGTATTTGCTTTTTGCAAATGACTGTAATAGTAAAACGAAGAGTTTAATGCTTTTAAATAGTTCAATAATCATAATAGAGGTGATTTTATGCTAAAGTTTTTCCGTAAACACGCACGCGGTTGGTTCATGTTGGCAATAATTGTAATTATTATAATAGTCTTTGTTCTTTACTTCGGCTCTGACAGAGGTAGTAGAATGGCTGATGCCATAGTTATAATCGATGGGAAAGCAATCAGTGAAGCAGAGTTTCACAACGAATATGGAAAAATGTTGGATATGGTCAAACTTCGCTATGGCTCAAAGCTGACCCCTGAAGCGCTTAAAATGATGAATCTAAAACAAAAGGTTTATGATAATTTAATTAACCAGCAAATTGTCATTGCCAAAGCCACAGATTTAAAGCTGCAGATTTCCAACGACGAATTAAGAAATGCGATCACATCAATGCCCGCTTTGCAGACGGACGGCATCTTTGATGAGCGCAAATACCACCAAATGCTTAGATATACTAAATCTTCCGCTGACGATTTTGAAGCAACGCAAAGAATTAATCTGACGGCAAGTAAAATTGAATCCCTGGTCCGTGAAGGAATTAAAATATCTGATCAGGAAATATATGATTTGTACACTCTGCAAAATCAAAAAATAAATCTTAATTTTGTCCAAATTTCCGGCAAGGATGTTAAGGGTAATTTTAGTACCACGACAGAAGAATTGGAAAATTATCTCAAAGACAATAGCAATACATTGCGCATTCCGGAACAGGTAAAAATAAAATATCTTTTTTTTGCAAGCGATGCGTATTCAAAAGATTCTATAAGTGATGCCGAAATTCGCGATTACTATAATCGTTTCAGAGATAAATATCGAACAAAAGACGGTAAGCAATCACAACTGGCCGATGTAAAAAAAGCCATCGCCAAAGAATTGAAGACCTCCAGAGGAATGCAAAATGCTTACACAGAGGCCAAGAAAGTTCACGATATCATTTATCAGGAAGACAACTTTGATGCCTACGTCACTAAACATAACTTGAAGACTTATAGTGAAGATTTTTTTCCCATTAACAAAACACCGCGGTCATTAGCCACGGTTAAGGAGTTGGCCACGGTTCTTCTAGAATCGCAAAAAAACGACATCATCAAAGTCCTTTCTGCTGATGATGGTTATTATCTTGTAAAGATTATCGATAAAAAGCAAGCTTACACACCAAAATTTAAAGATATTGAAAATGAAGTCAAAAGGCGTTTTGTGGAAAGTAAAATGCTGATTTTGGCCGAAAAAGAAGCTCAATCAATTTTGGATCGCCTTAAAAACGGAGAACAACTGGACAAAATCGTAAGTGGGAAAGGCTTTAAAATTAGTGAAACTGGCCTATTCCAACCCTCCGGTACCATACCAAAACTGGGAAACAGCAAAGATGCGGCGGAAGCACTTTCCCAACTCTCCGCTAATAAACCATATCCAGAAAAACTCCTCGTTATCAATGACACTTTTGTCATTTTGAAATTTAAAGACGCAAGTAAAGTGGATATAAAAGACTTTGCCGCAAAGAAGGATATGTATAAAAATATTTTTTACTCAATCAAAAAAGAAGAAGCGCTGTCGTCATGGCTGGAGGGTAACAAAATAGCAATGATAAAAGAAAAGAGGTTTAAAATTAACAAGGAAGCAAAAGATTTGTAAACTAGGGATGTAGTTTAAAAGCGCCATTTTGAATTATTGGTGGAGCTGAGGGGGATCGAACCCCTGGCCTCATGACTGCCAGTCATGCGCTCTCCCAGCTGAGCTACAGCCCCACTAATTTAAACAACCATTGTTGCAGGATTTCAAAACATCCGGTAACTCACAAAAAGAAAAAGCCGGAAAATAGAAGCAAAGTGGTATTACCAAAATGTGCAGAGCACTTAACATGGGGATTTATTGATTGTCAACACAGATTTTAACTTGACCTGATTTTAGCTTGACTTTTAGGCATCCGTCTATATAATCGCGCGCACGTGCCGGAGTGGTGAAACTGGTAGACGCAGGGGACTCAAAATCCCCCGCTCGCAAGGGCATCTCGGTTCGATTCCGAGCTCCGGCA
>JBAXON010000127.1:0-8828 GCA_037133255.1 Deltaproteobacteria bacterium | reverse complement strand
AAAAAAGAAAAGCCATGGGAGCTCTTTCGATCTACCCATGGCTGTTTTGGTTTATTTTACCTTACCAAAGCCTCCTCAGCAACGGGCAGACCAATGCAAAATAGGTATAAAACCAATAACCATAAATATTGTTGTTTGCAGTTAGTTTTCTGTCCATCGTGAAAAACTCCATCCTTTTAACTAACTTTACTATAAACAAGCAAAAAATTATTGTCAAGAAAAATCTTTAAATATTTCAAAATATATGCGAAAGATAACCATGCTGAATTCTATCGTCGTCTTAATTATTGTTTGTGGTGTTTTAAGCCTTGTATTTTTTATTGTCGCGGTTGGCGCGCTGCGACGGAAGAAAATTCTTAGCTCAGTACTGCGCCTGCTACTTTCAGCGTTGTTTTTAACGCTAGCCGCTCTATTTGGAACGATCACGATAGCGACAGTTGGCTACAAGGCGCTTACTTATG
This sequence comes from Deltaproteobacteria bacterium, assembly GCA_037133255.1. Taxonomy (GTDB): domain Bacteria; phylum Desulfobacterota; class Syntrophia; order Syntrophales; family Smithellaceae; genus FEN-1160. Next base: position 8,367 of record JBAXON010000127.1, on the reverse strand, counting down.
AAGAAACAGCAGCGACAGTCCGCATCGAACCACTAGCCACAAAATCTTTCATGGCGCATTTTACATTTCCAGATGGTAGGCAGGCCTCCTACAAATTGGCAGGCGACGAGCTTTATGTTGATGCTCACATTCTCAAGTGGAAACATTTTGTCAACATTCTGGGCCTGCACACTGCCTATGAGCTGGATCGTGTTACCGGTCGGTATATTGATGTTAAAGATGAACTGGTGAGCCCCCGCACTGTATTTGTCCTTTCGCCAGAACGACCACTAAACATGTTTAATCTACGTCAGCGCTACTTTTTCCTCCGAAGCCTGCTTGATGCTGATTATGGATCTGCCACGTTTATAAACTCAGACAAACCTGCCAGCTTTGAGATAAGAGTATCTACAACAGGGCTTTTAATCAGGGATAGTCAACCGCAATAAAGGCGCTGCGCGTCAAGCCGAGAATAACTGACTAATTCACCTGTTCCGGGGAATAATCTCTATCCAATAATCATCAGGATCATTGATAAAATATATACCCATCGCCTTGTTTTCGAAACAAATGCAGCCCATTTTTTCATGCAGGGCATGGGCAGCGGCAAAGTCATCCACCTTGAAGGCCAGATGAAATTCATTGTCTCCCAGACTGTAAGGCTCTTTACGATCTTTGAGCCAGGTCAACTCCAACTGATGTGGCATCTGGCCGTCACTTAAGAAAACAATGATGAAACTCCCATCCGAAGCTTCATGCCGCCGAACTTCTGTCAGTTGCAATGTCTCCTTATAAAAGGCCAGACTTTTTTCCAGATTTAAAACATTGAAATTGTTGTGGGCAAAAGTGAATTGCATAATTTGTTCCTTTAATACAAAGATGCCTGGGCTACCGATTAATTGTCATTGTGGATAGCCTACCGCCTGAACCAGAATAATTTTCTGTTTATCGCGCAGCTTCATATCTTTGGAAAGAGTTTCTCTGTTGACCATGCCGCGGATAACTGTTGCCAGCCCTGCGGATGCACAATACAGATAAACGTTTTGGGCAACAAAACCGGTATCGGCAGCCGAGTATAACTTTTTCTCTTCATCGTTTGCGACAATGCTCATTTTTGAATAGTCCGCCACATAGATCAATTGCAGCGGTGCGCCTGTTACCGAGCTTTTTGATGGTTGAAGGAACTCCGTCGTGTTTTTGCGCAAATCGGTTTTCAACACAGGCTCGAGCACATGAGCTTTGGCGTTATACAGATAAAGGCCTTCTTCCATTGCGACATAGACGTCAATCTCCTGCCAGTTCATTGCGGTAGGCGACGTGCGTTTGCCGCTATCCGGCCGATTGACGCCACAGGCAGCCCACAGCAGACTGGAAATTACTTCAATGGGCAGTTTTTTAGTACTAAATGATCGGGATGTTTTTCGCTCCTGCAACGATTGCATCAGGGATTTCCCGCCTTTTAAATCCGGCGGCAAAAGTTTAATCGGACTCAGATCAGCAGAAATTGCAGAAGCAACAAAACAAAATAAAACGGCAACACTCAGAAATACTTTTTTCATCATAATACCCTCCACTATTTTAAAAATATTTAGTCAATATTCATCAACCTAAATTTTTATTCAGACATAATTGACCTGACTTCTTTTTTCAAAGAATATGATAATATCTTTCCATCTTTTGTGCGAATCTTTACTGTTTCCGTAGTAAAACTGATTATTTGCCCTTCGATGATATTGCCGTTCATTAATTCAATTCCCTTTATTCTTTTGTATGGCTGCTCTGAATCCGTGGCATCTTCAACGTGCGTTGCAGCAGGCTCCAGCTGTATCTTGTCTAAACGCATTGCGCTTGAAGAAGATTCAGCGTTTTTTCCGGGATTCTGGGTTATCTTGTCAGAATTTGTAGTGATCAGGTCACCTTTAGGAATCCAATCAATTCCTTGCTCTGTTAAATAATCTTGTGCCCCTTTATTCCCTAACCTGGCAGCAATTTTAAAATTCTCAATAGCACGCTGAATATTGCCAAGTTTATGATGAGCAACCCCTCTGTTATTGTATGCCTCTGCAAGCCGCAGATTCAGTTCTATTGCTTTGCTATAATCTTTAATCGCCTGCTGTGTATTGCCACGTTTGTGATAAGCAATACCTCTGTTATAGTAGGCTATTGCATCCTGCGGATTCAGTTCTATCGCCTTGTCGAAATCCTCAACCTCCTGCTGAGTATTGCCAATCTTGTGATAAGCAATACCTCTGTTATTGTAAGCATCTGCAAACTGCGGATTAAGCTCTACAGATTTGTCGTAATCCTTAATTGCCTGCTGAGTGCTGCCGTAATTGTAATAAGCTTTCCCTCTGCTATAGTAAGCCATTGCAAACTGCGGATTTAGTTCTATCGCCTTACTAAATGCTTTTTCTGAATCTGTGTCATTACCCGATTCAGCTAATTTGTAACCTTTTTCAAACCATTCCGTTGCACTTAAATTATCGATATTTCGTTTATATGCCTGTGCTGTTTCTTGTTTTGCATTACCCGTTGCTGTCTTTAACTCTTTAGTTAGCCGCTTATTCTCTTTTAAAAGGCCTTCAGATATTTTTCTTAATTCTTCTAATTCTTTTACCCTTACACGGTCATTGCGAAGGCTATCAATGGCTTTTATCACGTCCTGAGGGTTTGCTGTGATTTTTGCTTTCAGCCAGTATTTAAAATTTCCCATATTCCATTTTTCGTCAATAAGTTCTGTCTGGACAATTCCCGCTGTCAGAGTAACTATCTGGTCTTTTGTCAGTTTAAAGTTCTTCACCTCTGTTTGGCTTTCCAGATATGTCCCCAGTTCCGCCAAAATAAGCCTTTTGACTTCACGTAAAGCCATCGTGCGGCTTGAGTTTTTGCTGTCTTTATCACTGGCCTGGTATGTGTATTCTTTAGTGAAGGTTTTTGTTTCTGCACTGACGATATTGGCAAGGAATAGGAAAGATAGAATTAATGCTAAAATAAAACAGGATACATTTTCAAGTATTGATCGGATATTCATTTAACAGTCCTCCGTGGTTCAATTGATGAAATGTTTGGCATTAATACCATAATCGCGGTGGAAATAATATCAATGATTTCAGATTAAAGTCAATCCAATTAGCGACGTCAAACTATACAGCCCTGATTTTTCTGTGGCGATAGTATCTCAGGGGAATCACGATGACGAAAAAGGGGATCATGTACATGGCTGCGACCATCGGCTCGACCGGGCCGAAAAACTCGGAGGCAAAAACAATCACCAGCACATTATTGAGGTTACCCAGCATTACCGCGCCGGCCAATTGATTTTGCAGCGTGCTTTTGCGGAAGAAGAATATTCCAACAAGACAATAGATGGCCCCAAGCACAAAGGTCACAGCAGTCGCCATAATAATCACACCCGGTTCTTTTTTGAAAAAAGGCGCGTAGCGGTAGAAAACACCCAGGTTGATCAGCGCAAAAAGCAACAGTGAAAGGGGAAACTGTATTTTTATTATCGGGGCGATCAGTTTTGGCATCAGGAGTCGAATCGCTTCAACGGCGATGATGGGAACAAAAATTACCAGCGCCAGCATGCGGAGCATGGAGACAAAGGAAATCGCAACATCCTTCGCGGCAACAATCTTAATAAGAGCCGGCAGTGTAAAAGGCGCGAGCGCCGAGGTGATCACAACCACCACCAAGACAAGTGAACTGTTGCCTTTGACCATATTCGATATCATCGGGGCAACAACGCCTGTGGAAACTCCCGTCAGAAGCAAGGCGGAAAGAGCGTAAGACGGAGCCACATAATAGAAAACAAAATAGATAAGAATGGGCAAAATGGTCAGCTTTATCACTGTAAAGGCAAGAATTTGCGTGCGATGGCCTTTAAGCGCAATCCAGACATCGTCGAGTTCAATAGATAAGTAACTGAGAAAAAAGTTGGCCATCACACAATACACAGGCAAAACCTGAAATAAAGAACCAAAATCAGGGAAAATAATGGCAATGATCAGAGAAGATATAACGACAATGATCAGCAGAAAATCGTTTAAGCGAAATGGCGTTTGCATGGATGTTAAATATCAGAGAACGCTTATCTTATCAAGATCTTTCATGTTTAATATATATTGACTTGCGGTCATTTTTTGCTTACAATACCTTCACTAAAAAATTACTATCCCACTAAGTAAAGGAGAACCAAAGATATGGCATCAAATTTTTTGTATTCAACACGCGATCAGAAGTTTATTTTGAAAGAATGGCTCGACATGTCCAAGGTCTTTGAGGCTGGACGCTTCAAAGGAGGTTATTCTGTCGATGACATTGATTCCATCCTGGAAAATGCTATGAAAATAGCCAAAGAAGCTATTGCGCCCACCAACGACGATGGCGATACGCTTCATGCTGTTTATAAAAACGGCAAAGTTACCACCCCTGAATCCTTTAAAAAAGCTTATTGGACTGTCCAGGAAAACGGTCTGGGTTCAAGCAATGCCGATCACAGTGACCCCAGCTCTATGCCGCTGTGCGTAATGGGCGCGATCAATGAGTATCTTGCCGCCGCCAATGCCGCACTCGGCCCTTATGCCATGGCCACAACCGGATCATCAGGATTGATTCGAGATTTCGGCAGTGATAAGGTTAAAAAGATTTTTCTGCCCAAAATGTTCAGTGGAAAATGGGCCGGCACCATGGATTTGACCGAACCCAACAGCGGTTCCGACGTGGGCGATATCATCACCAAAGCTTTTCCCACAGATGAGCCGGGCGTCTACAAAATTGTCGGCACCAAATGTTTTATCACCGGCGGCGAACAGGACATCACCGAAAACATCATTCACCTGGCGCTGGCCCGCATTGAAGGCGGCGTAAAAGGCACCAAAGGGATATCGCTGTTTGTCGTGCCGAAGTTCTGGCCTACGGCGGCAGGCGAAGTCGGAGAATTCAACGATGTCAATTGCGGTGGTATCGAACACAAACTGGGTATCCGGGGTTCAGCCACCAGCATCGTTAATTTCGGTGAAGAAAACAAGTGCCGGGGCTACCTCTTAGGCGATGCGCCTGTGGAAGGAAAAGGGCAGGGCATGGCCCAGATGTTCCAGATGATGAATGAAGAACGCGCAGTTACCGGGCTTGCGGCATTATCTGCTGCCACGGTTTCTTATAACAATGCGGCCATGTATGCCAGCGGCCGTATTCAGGGACGTCAGATCACCAATCCCAAAGCCGGAAGAGTCTCTATCATTCAGCACGAGGATGTACGCCGCATGCTGATGTATCAAAAATCCATCACCGATGCCAGCCGGGCAATGGTTGCCATGTCTTACTACGCAATGGACATCGCGGAAAACTCGGCTGACGAAAATGACAAAAAACGCGCCAAGACCCTTGTGGAAGTCAACACGCCGATCATCAAAGCATGGATTTCTGATATGGCGTTCCTTAGCATTTCTGAGGCTATGCAATGCTACGGCGGCTATGGATTTTCTGAAGATTATCCCATCGCGCAGCAGCTTCGAGACTGCCGGATTTACCCCATCTGGGAAGGGACCAACTATATTCAATCCATGGATTTAATTGGCCGTAAATGGATGATGGCCGGAGGACAGGTGTTTGCTTCGTGGTTCGCGGAACTGGAAAAATTTGTTGCCGATAACAAAGAGAATAAAATTTTCAGTGCGCAAATCGCCCTGTTGTCTGAGGCATTAAACCAATACAAAGAAATCCAGACAACTATGGCCGGATACTTGGGCCAGGGCAAGTTTGGCATGATCGGTTTCTTTGCCACTCGAATTCTCCATGCCACAGGCTATACATACGGCGCGAAGCTCCTGCTTGAGCATGCTCTCATCGCTCAGAAGAAAATCGACGAGTTGGGCAAAGAGCATTTTGAATACCCGTACTATGCCGGTAAAGTGGCTTCCGCGAAGTTCTTCGCCCACAACATCCTTCCCAATGTGGGAATGATTCTGCGGATCATCAAAGAAGGCGATAACTCCGTTATGGAAATCCCCGAAGCATCCTTCCTGTTTGAATAGTGTATCTCTGAGGGGCGGTGTAATGCCGCCCCTCACTTCCTCAGAGCTTGAAATATATTTCTACTTGCAATAAACAACTATAATGATAGTATTTCCGTCAAACTATATATCCAGAGAATGGGGAAATAGTAATGGCAGATACAGATATAACTGAAAAAACTCTTTACGCGTTAGTCATCATGAACACCGCCATAAAGAATGTGCGGCTCTACCCTCCTACCAGTGCCACGATCGTAAGCGCCATTGACAGGCTTCATCAGGCATTTGAAGAAATGCTTGAACAGGAAAACCCGATAGTCTTTTCCGAATCAGAAAAAAGCATCCTTGTCTGCGGCAAACCTTTAAAACAGAAGGATCAGGAGAAAGTTCAGGTTGTGGCACTACTGGGCATCCTTCTTAGCTTCGGCCTCAAAAGTCTTTCCTTTGGCAAGGGCATGGAAAAAGCAGAACTGAGCGCCTTTACCGAAATAATCTCCAGAAAGCCGGATGTGATAAAAAGCGAGGGCGGCCTATCCCAGATTCTGGCCAATAATAATGTGACACATATTTATCTGGATCAAAAAGTATATGTGGCAATGGATAAAGATCACCAAATCATATCGAGCCTTGATATCACCGATGATCAGATTACCAATTTCTTTATCAGCGCTCATCCGGAACTGGCGGCCGATCCTCAGAAACTTCAGGAAAAGATCAAGGACCCGGAATTGTTATCGCAGGCTTTTCAGGCCGGATTAGCACAACTGATCGCGCAGAAAGGCACTCTGTCTGATGTTCAGCTTACTGAAAGCCTGGGAAACATGATCGGCCTTTTAGACAAAGTTACCGGGTCTCTTGCGCAAAAAGATAGAGAAAATGTATCAAAAAATATCGGGGATGCCATTATCAATACAGATGCTGATATGGCCTTCGAATTAACAACGAAAAATATTGAACATCTTTTCGGCGGCGTTCTTCTGCAATATCTTATCAACAAACTCGAAGATAATAAATATACCGGAGGACAAAAAACAGGAGAGGGAGAGGGAGAAGGAACTGGATGCGCGGGTGAAGCAGGTTCGGGTGGAACCGTTAGCGGTCAAGGCGATGCTGAGAGACAGGAAAAGATCGATTTTAAAAACAGACTTCTGGCAGTTTCCGCAAAGCTGAGCGAGCGTCTGAAAGAAAATGAAAAAAATGTGCTTGATGAATCGCTCATGTCCGTCCTGCCCAAAATTATTGAACAGCTCATAGCCCATAAAGAACAAGAAACTATGGAAAAGATCATCAGCCATCTAGCAAATAATCTGTTGAGCGAAAATGAAGAGGTGCGCGCAAGCGCCGCCAAAGCATTAACCGATGTAATTGCCACCCTTCCACCGGAACGTAGAGCAGAAATGATCGGGGGCTTATCCGGACGATTAATTAAATGGATCAAAATCGAAACATCGGTAACGCCTGCCTATAAGACTATCTGTGACTACTTACAAAACATCTTGCAGGATTTTATCTATCAAATGCGCTTTCCCGAAACAATTCCGCTTCTTGATGTTTTCGACGAAATTAATTCCGGCACGCTGAAAAAGAATGAGGCGATCCGTGAGGTCTGCGCGCAGCTTATCCGCAATCTGGCAACCGAAGTTAATATCACCCTTCTTTTTAAAGAATTCAAGACCAATGCGCAGAATAAAAAAGATGAAGCAGGCAAAGTATTGTCGATGTTTGGGAATATCACAATCAATCGCATGCTTGATAACCTTCAGGAAGACATTGACAGCGATGAGCGCGTGCGCATTATGCATCTGATTATCGGAACAGGGCAAAGAGCCATTCCTCTTGTACGGGAGCGCATCCATAAAGACGAACCCTGGTATTACCTGCGGAATATGGCCTATCTACTGGGGCAAATTGGCAATGAAGAAAGCGCCGGAGCGCTTCAGCCACTTCTGCGTCATAAAAATGAGCGGCTGCGGCAGGAAGCTTTAAAAAGTATTTTGCGGACAGGAGGAAAACGAAGAGGGCAGTTACTCATCTCCGCATTGCAAAGCGCTGATGATAAATTCAAGTTAAGCCTCATTGATGCACTAGGCAGCGCGAAAGCCGCGGATAGTGTGCCTGAGCTTCTTAATATACTCACAACTCGACCATTTGTAACTACGACTGCGCGGGTGCTTCTTGAAGAAAGCATCTGCACAGCCCTTGGCGCCATTGGCTCAGCGGAAGCAATACCTGTTCTTTCTGAAATTGCCGGGTTAAAATCATTTTTTTCTATCAGCTCTTATCCTGATAAATTAAAAGCGGTAGCAGCAAGAGCGCTGGAATCTATTCGAAAGAAGCAGACGGCTGGGATGCCGAAGATTGATACCAAGTAGCT
>JBAXON010000126.1:0-8919 GCA_037133255.1 Deltaproteobacteria bacterium | reverse complement strand
CAATCTTCGTTTGTCATTGCGAGGAGTCCCTTGGACGACGTGGCAATCCCAATACTATCAATTTTTTATGAGATTGCCACGCCGCCTGAGAGTCGGCTCGCAATGACAATTGCGACACAGTCTCTTAGGCGGGATAATTCGACCAGCAAGCTTCAGTGCACTTTGTTTCTGAAGTTTGGGTCTCATTAATTTGTGTAATGTTATTAAGGGATGAGAGCAATATTGTCAAGCCGTAAATATTTGTATGGTATTTCAAGTATTGTCTGCTGTCAGTCTCCACGTAGCAACTCCTTCCAGTTGATAAGGGGGAAAGTTTTGCGCAGCGGATGATCATCGTCAACAAAATGATGTTCCAGATTGCTGAAATATTTTTGGGCAATTGTCTTAACCTTATATGGATCAACAATATCATCGCCTATTCCATGATAGATAATAACCGGGATTTGTGACTTTTTATGCGCGGGAGGGCTGAATTCCTGAAGGTGCAGGGCGGGCGCAAGTAGGATTATCTTTTTTACGCGGTCTTCATTTTCTATGGAATATTGCGCGGCCATCAATCCTCCATAGCTTGATCCGACAAGAATCAAATCAGCAATGTTTGCAAGAAGGCCTCTTAGTTTAACCATCCGCGTGTCAAAATCGCCGGTATAATCTTCAATAATCATCTCCGGGGAAAAAAGCCTGAAAAATTGACCTTTTGTTCCCTGAGCTGTACTTTCTAAACCGTGGATAAAAACTAATTGATTAGCCATTTATTTTTCCCTTACTCCACTTCTAAATCAAAGCGCTATCTTTGTTGGCTGCGTCGTCGTCTTCCTCAACGTATATAAAATACGTCTCGTCGCCTCCTCCTTGCCGCCTCGATATCATCTTTGATTTAGAAGTGGAATTATTTATGTATAATTTTGTATTGCCCGTATTATGGCAGTATGTTATCAGTTGCGCAAGAGTAGATTAATTAGCAAGGAGATTTGATTATGGCTTTAGTAATACCTTTTAAGGCGGTTCGGCCGCAACCTCAATTCGCTTCCCAGGTGGCGGCGCTGCCCTATGATGTTATGACCAGAGAAGAGGCGCAAAAAGCAGTGGCGGGTAATGCCTTGAGCTTTATGCATGTGGAAAAATCTGAAATTGATGTACCAGACGATACTTCAAGTGACGATGCGCTGATTTATGAAACGGCTAAACGAAATTTTGCCCAAATGCGCGAGAACGGTATATTGGTGCAGGATAAATCTCCCTGCTTTTATGTATATCGGCAGCAGATGGGTGGACGCAAGCAGACGGGAATTGTCGGAGTGATGAGCGTTCTGGAATACGATGCCGGAAAAATCAAAAAACATGAGCTGACCAGAAAAGATAAGGAAGAGGATCGCATTAATCATGTAAGTACCGTCAATGCACAGACCGGCCCTGTTTTTATAAGTTATCGGGAGCGGCAAAACCTAAGTAAGATAGTAGATAAAGTAACGGCAGGTATTCCCGAATATGATTTTACGGCAAGCGATGGCGTAGGCCATACAGCCTGGGTTGTCGATGATGCCAAGCAAATTGAAGAAATTAAAAAAGAGTTTCAGCAGGTTGATGCCCTTTACATTGCCGACGGACATCACCGCGCAGCCGCAGCCGCAGCCGTTGCCCGCGCAAGACGCGGCAAGGATAAGCAGGCTGGTTCTGCAAGCGAATATGAATCAGTACTGGCGGTGCTCTTTCCGGACACTCAACTTAAAGTGATGGATTATAATCGTGCGGTGAAAGATTTAAACGGTTTAACTCCCGACCAATATCTGGAGAAAATTAGTTCCAGCTTTACAGTAAGTAAAGATTTTGTGGCAAGATCACCACAGCAACTACACGATTTCGGGATGTATCTAGGTGGCCAGTGGTATAAAATAACAATAAATAGAGGGATATATAACGAAAGCGATCCTGTGGCCAGTCTGGATGCGGCTATATTGCAGGAACACCTGCTTGATCCTGTTTTGGGTATTAAAGATCCGCGTGTGGATGATCGCATCAAATTTATTGGTGGCATAAGAGGCATGGATGAGCTCGAAAAGCTGGTGAACAAAGACGGATTTGCCGTAGCGTTTTCTCTGTATCCCACAACAATGGAGCAGATAGTAAAAGTCGCCGACGCGGGAGCGATTATGCCACCCAAATCGACATGGTTTGAGCCGAAATTGCGCAGCGGCATGTTTGTCCATGAAATTTAATACCAAGTTGGACTTGGAAGGCATGGAAGAAGAAACCGCTGACGGAATACTAAATGGAAGCTTGCGCATATTCCAGAAAAAAAGAGGCTACCGGTTTTCTCTGGATTCTATTCTTCTGTCTCATTTTGTTTTATTAAAACCAAAGACTTCTAATATTGATCTGGGATGCGGCAGTGGCATAATTCTGCTCATTTTAGCCAGTCGTTTCCCTCATACTATCTGGACAGGAGTGGAAATTCAGGAAGGTCTGGCGACACTTGCGCAAAAAAATATTCAGGCAAACGGGTTGGAAGGCCGGATAAAAATATTGTGTAACGACGCGCGGGCGATTAAAAAAATCCTGCCGGCGAATTCTTTTGATTCTGTAATATTTAATCCGCCCTATCGAAAATTAAATTCCGGAAAAATCAATCCGCTGTTGGAAAAAGCCATTGCCCGCCACGAAATTAAGGGATCTTTAAAGGATTTTCTTCAGGCCTCAAAATATTTACTAAAACCAGGCGGCAGGGTTTTTACGATTTATCCGGCAAAAAGATTGGTGGAACTTATTTCCCTTTTCCGCTTGTGTGCCATTGAACCCAAAAGATTAAAACTTGTGTTTTCTGATAATTGCTCCGCTGCTGAATTTGTTTTGGTCGAAGGCAGGGCCGGAAGCCAAGAGGAACTTGAGATAGAACAACCGCTTTATATTTATGATCAGGACAAAAAATATACCCGGGAGATGTCCGCTATCTTCAGCGAGCTTTGTCAGCTTCCCGCACGCGACGGCGGCTGATTTCTACTTGCATCACCCTTTTTATGATAGCTGCCAATTCCATGTCGGTAATTGCGGCTGTAGTCTCCGCGATCATTTTCTTATCTCGTTCTTTTAATACGAGTTTTTTTGTTCCGGGATAATTTTCTTCAGCCTTCGCTTTTGCAAGCTTATGGCCGATGGAAAAACGAATTTCTTTTATGGCCTCTTTCCCGGAAAGCTCATTTATCTTTTGGCGAATTTCTTCTTTCATAAAGTGCAGCTGCTGCACCCAGACAGAGGAAGTTGTTTTAACAAATAAAGTGCCGTTTCGCAGGCAATCAGGTTGTGTTTGAGCTGCGATTTGGCTGCCAACAGCCTTCGGCCAGAATTTCAATAAGGAGTTTTCTTCCAGCTTAGACGTCATGCCTCTTCTTTTTAATGCCTTAAAAAGAATTTCGCCAATGGATTGCAGTCGAGCCTGTGGATTTTTCCTTCGCATTATTTGTGAAACTCCAATATCATGCAAAAGGCCGCTTCATGGGAAAAATGAAGCGGCCTTTTTTATTTTAATTCTTTATCACAATAAAACCGGCGTACATCGGCTGATCCCTTTTAGCGTCAATCCATAACGATGATCACGCGGCATTTCTGTAAATAAGTCAGATTGTCTTTTGCGGCCCGAATCTTGTCTGCGTCAGCCTGGCTGAGGATGAGTTCGGACATGCCTGCTCCTTCCGCGCGGATTGCTTTGACGGTAATCGGGTTAGCCGTCACGCGGTCGTTGCTCTGGGCAGCTGTTAGATCGCGGGCGTAGCCGCAGATGCCTTGCGAAACGGCAAATTCCTTCTTCACAATCAGGGTTCCATAGACTTCGGCGCCCTTCTCGTCAAAAATCTTCGGTGACATAGCCGGACGGGCATTAAGACCGCGGCCGTCAATGACCAGACCTGTATAAACTTCATCTGCAGGCGCCGGCTTTTTGGAGAAAGGCGCGGGCTTGTGATCTTTCATATCTTCCTTTTTATCATCGGCAATCACTTGCGGAAGTAACGCCTTGACCACGCCGGAGAGTGGCATGCGCAGAGTCACTTCTACTGTCGCGTCGGACAGATATTCTTTTTTGACGATTTGCGCTCCCTTTACCATGCCGCTGATGGCGGTTTTGATAACATCACTTTCAGTTACAAAATCTCTGATGGTTGTCTCAGAATCAATCTGAACGCCCTGAACGACTTCCAGCAGATTCCTGTAGGCGTCAACCTGGGCTGCGCGAAGAGCCATGGGACGGGCATTGGGCTTGCCATAATACTTTTCTGGTGGTGCGCCGGTGCCTATGGCTTCAATGTAACCATCCTGGAAATTGACCAATCCCTTGTCGCCTACCGGCTGGGCTACTTTTGAATCGACAATCTTTGTCCAATCCGCCATCCCCACTTTGCCGTCATTGTTATCCTGCGCAAAGCTGATGCCAACGCAAATAAGGATTATGCTGATAAAAATAGAAATACTCATCTTACGTACTGACTTCATAATAGACCTCCTCCATTTAAATTTTTCAAATTGAAATCCCAAACAAACACTTGCTGTTCCTGTTGGAATATTTATATCATGCTTCCCGAACCGTCAAGTGAAAAAGTAACAGTAAAAAAGTAACACGTAATAGCAAAAAAGTGCCAAAATTAATTTTAACAAGGTATCGAATTTAGTATTTTTTAAAAGAAAAATTAATGATATAAGTAATATTATTAAAGGAGATCATTTATTGCCATGACTAAATACGAAAGCTATAAGAAGGAAGTGCTGGAAGCGAGTCTTTGGCTTTCAGCGCAGGGTTATTTCGGGTCGCTAAGAGGTAGCGGAGGCAATGTTTCGGTAAGGATTAATGAAACCGACATGGCCATTACTCCTTCTGGTGTGAGGTATCAGGAGATTTTCGCCGCCGACATTTGTGTTGTTGGTTCTGACCTCTCTGTAATTGAGGGCAATGATAAATTGAAACCTTCTGTGGAAGCGGGGATGCATAGCATAATTTATCAGCGGCGTTCCGATGTTCACGCTATAGTTCATACTCATCAGACATACGGCAGCGTCTTTGCCCTGATCAATACACCGATACCGGCTCTTTTCGATGAGGTCTCTTTTGCTCTGGGCCAAATGGTGGAGATTATTCCCTACGCTCTTTCCGGAAGCCCGGAGCTTGTTAATAACGTCGCCGGTAAGTTATCCAATAACGCCAATGCCTATATCATCCAGAATCATGGTATATTGGCGCTGGGTAAGAACCTCGATAAGGCGATCCTCAACGCGGAGCTTTTGGAAAAAGTCGCTCATATATACTATTTAGCTCTGTCCACAGGCAAACCGGTTGATACTCTTCCCGAATCAATTACTGATTTTGTGGCAATGTTAAGAAATCAAGAAGTAAAAGAAGTTATGCAAAAAAAAGCAGGAGAAAAAAATAAGGGATAGGAGGTTGGTATGAATATCAAAGATAAATTGATCAACATTAAAAACTGGTTGGAAAGTCTGTCTCAAACAAGTCATTCCAGAAGAAGATTTTTAAGCTTTGCCGGAAAAACTCTTGCCCTCTTTTCCGCGTTACCCCTTCTGCTAAAATCAATGGGCAGGAGCGCAAGCGCCGCCACAGTCTCACCCAATGCGGCAAAGATCGCAGCTACTATGCCGGGCGGAAAATACATCCTGCTGAAAAACGGTTTTATCGTTGATGGCTCAGGGAAAAAGGGATTTAACGGTAATCTTCTCATCCACGACAACAAGATCGAAAAAGTCTCTGCAAGGGAAATTCCCGCTGCCGCTCAGGTTATTGACTGCGCGGGATTAGTCATCATGCCGGGGATTATCGACGCGCATTCTCACATGGACTGGTATCTGCCCATCAAAGGACACAATGAACTGAAACTTCCCTTCACTGCTCAGGGAGTCACCACCTTCATGGCCGGTCAATGCGGCTTTGGGGTGGCGGGATTCCGCAAGAAGTCCCCCTTCAAGAATATGATTGATGTCAGAACAAGGGGCCTCTTCAATATGGAATGGGACACCATGGCGCAGTACTTTGATCGCATGAAGCAAAACGGCATGCCCCACAACATGATGACGCTGGCGGGGCACGGCACCACTCGAACCTCAATTCGAGGCTTCAACGCCGCTCCCATGAGCCGCGACGAAATGAAGGAGATGCTTGCGCTTTTAGAGCAAGCGATGGATGAAGGAGCGGCAGGTGTTTCCCTGGGCTTGCAGTATGAGCCGGGGATTTTCACGACCGGCGAAGAGCTGCGGGAGATCGCGAAGCTTGTTAAAAAGAAAAACAAGTTGCTGACGGTGCATCTGAGGGCTTATTCAGCGCTTGCGCCGGGTTACCCGATGAGTACACCGAAGATCCTGCTGGATTACGTTTCGCCTTTCGACGGCTATGAGCCCCATAATCTGCTGGCCATAGACGAGATGCTGAAAATTGCCAGGGAAATAGGAGTAAGGCTTCAGATTTCCCATCTGATATTTGTGGGATCAAGAACATTCAAAACCTGCGAAGAAGGTCTTAAGCGTATCGACAAGGCAATTCAGCAGGGAGTGGACGTTAAATTTGATACATACGCCTATCACTGTGGCCAGTCAATCATCAACGTGATACTGCCGGCGTGGTTTCTGGCTAAGGTTCCTGGCGCATTTAATGATAAAAAAATGCTTTCCAAACTCAAAAGTGAGCTTGGGCTTATCCAGAGGTTCCTCGGCTTTGGGACTAAAGATATCCAGATCACTTACGCGAATTCTGAGGAACTCAATCAGTACAACGGCATGTTCCTCGAGCAAATCGCGCAAAAACGGGGGATGGACTGGTTCGACAACGCTATGGATGTCGCGCGGAAGAGTAAGGGTGTTGCCCAAGTACTTAACCACTCGTACAGTAATTTGCCGATCGTCGAGTCACTGATGCGGCATCCCGCTTCCCTCTTTATGACTGATGCGCTTCCCGCTACTAAGGGTGTGCAGAACCCGGCGATCTCCGGTAATTTCCCGCGATTTTTACAGCTTGCTCGTGAAAAAAATATCATTAGTCTGGAAGAGGCTGTCTATAAAATGTCCGGTGCCACAGCCCAGAGATACAGCATCAAAGATCGCGGCTTCCTGCGGGAAGGGCTTGCGGCCGATATCACGGTTTTGAATTGGAAGAATATTCGCGATAACAATACTCTTACCGAAACCAGCAAGACTCCAACCGGCATAGAGTCTGTCTTCATCAATGGTAAGCAGGTTGTGAAAAAAGGCAAAGTGGATGCCGCCATCAAGGCCGGCAAGATCATCGTTTAGGATACGCAGAAGAAAGATTGTTTAATAATGCTCCCAGCATCCGGCCGACGTCGAAAAGAATTTCAGCCGTGATCCTGTCCAGGAAGTCCAGGGCGGGAAGATGGGGATCGCGGAAAATTATTTCTGCCGCGTCTTTGGAGCACATATTGGTTTGAGTGGCCGCATCCAGATGACTGTTTTTATCTAATTTGCCGAAAATATCAATTAGCTCCTGACCGAACTGGTCGAGGATAAAATGGAAAATCGGTTTCAGTCGTTTTTCCGCCTGATGCCGGTAGGAACTAATTTCGGCGGCCATATCAAAATGAACTGTTTGCCCTTCTCGGGCGCCTTTTAATAAGGCCTGTTTGAAGGCAGGGAAGCCCTCGCGAAACCGCCGTTCCACATATATTTCATAGCCCTGGTGCGCGGTGGAAACAATCTGGAATATCTTTTTTGAAGCAAACAGGTTCTTGATCAAAAACCATGAAGGTGCAGCGCGAACATGGAAGGGATTGCCCAGGTCGGCCAGATAATGGGTGGCGCGTGATAGATAACGCCAGCCCCAATAATCGTTGCCGCTATTAAAAGCCATTGAGGCAAGATCAATATGCACGCGGACGGATTCTGTCGCCATCCCGAACTTCCTGCCCAATGCCCGAAATTGCATGTGCCGCCAGCCGTGTGATCCACCGGTGATTTTCTGATTTTTATTAAGATCAAGATCACAGTCCGGGTGCAGATCCGGTTCTGTTGTGTAAATAACAAGTATCTTCCATGGTTCTATGGTTTCATTCTCCGGTGGTTCAACGCTGTATTTCCCGTTGCGCTCTCCATAAGAAAAAGACCAAAGTGGAGAAAGTTCCCGGTACTCTTTGTAACTTTCTTTATATAAATCGATATGCTTTGGCCCGATAGGCCAGTTTTGATTGGTGAAATTCTGGTTCTGTTTTACTCTGGTCGGTGGCAGAGCCATAAGCCAGTCTATGGCCTGGACCGAAAAATAGGTAATGTATTCGTGTGAGAACCACGGCGCCCAGGCTAAAGGCAATCGTGCGTCGTCATGCAGATAGTAATCCAAAATTTATACCAAGTCGCTGTCAAACATTAAAAGGTTGATATACCTGGCATAATACCAAGTAATCTTTCAAAAATTCATAGTTATTTTTTGAAAGCAACTTGGTATTATACCCTTATAAATAGCCGGTGCGGATCTTATTGATCCGCACCGGCGTTAGAAAAATTTTACTCTAATCTATATTTTGAAATCGGTTTTCTTGCCCCAGACACCCAGGGCGATACCGAGCTCTTCATGCTCTTTGCCATAGTCTTCCAATTTGATACCTTTGGTTGCCGCATCAATGGCCTGCCTCAAAGCACGAGCGCCTGCTTTCGGTCCTTTGGGATGAGCATGGATGCCACCGCCCGAGCCAATCATAATGTCTTTGCCGAGGGAGTTAACAATATCAGGCACATTGGCGGGGGTAATACCACCGGAAGGCATGGGCATGGTTGGTTTCAGCTTGCCGAAAGGATAGGTCAGGTTGCGTGTTGTATCCATGAAACGCTCATTCAAATACATCGCCTTGCCGCCCAGAGAGAAGGGCAGCACGATAGAATCAGCGCCGCAAAGCCTTGCGATCTTGCCTAAGATGATCGGCG
>JBAXON010000125.1:0-9066 GCA_037133255.1 Deltaproteobacteria bacterium | reverse complement strand
CCTCAAACGAGGAGGGAATAAATAGAGAAGAAAAAGCATAACCATAATAACTCAAGGGAGGGGAGAATCATGAGGGAAAATTTTAATGGTAGTTTTGAAAAGAATTATGATGTGATTGTAGTAGGGACAGGGGTAGGTGGCGCAACCGTCGCCAGGGAAATGTCCAAACGGGGCAAGAAGGTTTTGATGCTGGAGAAGGGCCCGCACCGCCTGCCGGATGGTTCCACCCTGTCGGCTGCTCTCGACATGATGCTGCCCGGCAAGGGGCTGTTTTTTACGCCTCAAATGGCCGGTGTTGTCCGTGCCCAATGCACCGGCGGTAGCTCGATATACTATTACGGCACGGCCTTATACCCGGACCTCGATAAGTTCAAGCCCTACGGGATAGACCTCAAATATGATACAGACGAGATGTTCGAAGACCTGAACTTCGTCAAGCCTCTGAAGGAGTACATGATCTCTGGTATGAGTAAACTTACCATGGAGAGCGCCAGGTCTTTGGGGTATGACTGGAACCCCCTGCAGAAGTTCATCATCCAGGATAAGTGGACTCCTGATTTCCGGTTTGAGGTCAGCGACCCGCGGGATATCAAGTGGACGGCACTCATGTATGTGCGCGAGGCCATGCTCAAAGGTGCCAAGCTCCTGAACCACGCAAAAGTGACCAATGTCCTGATGGAAAACAACAAGGCCGTGGGCGTAGAGTTCAAGATGAACGGCTCGTCACACAAAGTGTATGCCTCCAAAATTGTTCTGGCGGGCGGTGGCATGTCCACACCATTTATTATGAAGAAGCTCGGAGTCAAGGGCGTGGGTAGAGACTTCTTTGTTGACCCGTTTATTAACGTGGTGGGCGAAAACTCGAAGATGGACCGTGACCGGGAGATCCCCATGTCCTGTGGCTGCATGTTTCCGGAGATAAAATGTGTCATGACCGATCTGCACATGCCTTCACGCGTTCAGGAAGGCATTTTTGCAACCCAGGTAGGAAGAGTAGACCAGTGGTTCAAGCAACGCCACACCATGGCCATCATGATCAAACTCAAGGACAGCTTAAGCGGCGTACTCGGCCCCGGCGCCTGGCCGTTTAAGGTGTTCAATAAAACCGACAGGAAGAACCTGAGACAAGGTGTGGATATAGCCAAGAAGATCATGCAGAAAAACGGGTGCAAGAGCATTTACCCCACGTGGTATTTTGCAGCACATCCGGGTGGAACAGTGGCTATCGGCAAGTTCCTGGATTCCAACCTCAAAACTCAGTTCGACAACCTCTATGTTTGCGACGCGTCCGTCATCCCCGACGGCAGTGGAGTGCCGCCTGTGACTTTGATCATTGCGCTCGGGAAATACCTTTCGAGGTATCTGGCGGGGGAGAGAAAATAATAAATAGTCAAGAGACGAGGAGGGTTGGGCATGAGTGAATATAAATATGACAAAGAGATCACTGAAGTCATCAGTAGAATTGTCTTAAAAGTGATCAAAACACCGGCAACATTGCCGCTGGTTTGGACGATTGTCGAGGGCTTGCTCAAGGAATGGTCCGCCGACAGCAAAGTAAAAAAAATAGTCGCTTACCCGGTGAAAAAAATTCTGCCGAAAGGAGCATCTTCGTATAACGAGAAGCCGGCGACGAGTATGGCCGCAGATGTGGGGCGTCTCCTTACTTTACTTGCGGTTTCCATCAACAAAGAACGCGAAACATATCCGGATCGGCACAGCTGGAACAGAGGTGAGACGGTAAAAGATTTTCTGGTCAACACGGATTTCGGTGAAATCGTGGAGACGGTGGTAAAATCGGAGGAAGGCGTTAAGCCGACCATGGATGCCTTCAATGAGGTGCTATGGACATATCCGACTAAATTCACCTCCATAGTTGCTATGCTGGGGCCGCTTGCCCGGATTATTGTAAAAACCGTGAACGAGGTTCTCGTTCCCATTAATCGTGATGTCGGACCGGACCTGCTTGCCGATATCTTCGGGGTGTTGCTGCGGGACTGCAAACCGGAAGAGATTGCCAGACTCGTTGATGGCGTAGGCGAGGTTATCCGTAAGGCGCATACCGGCAGTCTGCTTATCGGTAAGGGAGATAAGTCGAAACTGGATCTTTATCTCGACGATATCATGAAAGCCTATCACGGGGCGAAGAATCAGTATTTACAGAAAATGCTCCCTGTATATCTTGGGGAGATCAGAGAATCAATCGCGAATTCCTCCGCCCGTTCTCTTATGGAGAACGAAGAGATTTTTATGGCCCAGATTGCTTCCCTCGGTTCGGTAAAAAGCTCCGATGTGAAGGTGAAAAACGCGCGATTGCGGGTCTATGAGGCAGCCGACAAGGAAAAACTAGGCGCAGTGATGGATGAAGCCGTCAAGGAATTCGATACCTATGAGGCCGCCGATCTGGTTAACTTAACCTGTAAGGTACTCAATCGCCTGCATGACGCCAAGCCCGATCTGATCGGCTCTCTTCTGTCCGGCGTTGTCGATTCCATCTCCTCTGACGAAGTTGCCAAAACGGCACAGTGGCTGGTTCCTGATGTTGTCCATGCCGTAAACCCGCTGGCGCAGGCAATGATGCCGGAATTGTTGAAGGGTCTGGCAGAACTGATTCGAGATGATGGTTACTCGGGCGGGAAAAATAGGGAAGCCGTCTTGGAACTGAAGGCAGCCATGAGCAGTGTGGGAGGTGCAGCATGAGCGATATCCTGAAAAAAATGAGAGAAGCGGCAACAACGCTGGAAAATGAGTACATAAAAAAATGGAAGGAAAAAGGCGGCAAGATTATCGGCTATTCCTGCACATTCATGCCGGTTGAAATCATCCATGCCGCAGGTATTCTGCCGGTCAGGCTAAGAGGGCTGGGCATCACTTCACTGGCCATCGGCGATACTTATTACGGTCCGGTAGTGTGCAGTGTACCCAAGTGTTATGTCCAACTGGGGGGGGAGGGCAAATATAAGTTCCTGGACGGTGCCATTATCACCAATGGCTGTGATTCTATGCGTCGGGCCTATGATACATGGATAGAAGCAGACAAGGATATTCCCGGCAGTCTTCCCGGTTTTTTTGAATTTATGGGAGTGCCGCATAAGGCAGTAGATTATACCATCGATTTCTATGCGGAAGACCTGAAAATGTTAGTGGCAAAAATCGAGAAGCATTTCCAGGTCAAGATTACGGACGAAAAACTCAAAAAGTCCATTTCGCTCTACAATGAAGGCAGGTTGCTTCTCCAGAAATTAGATGCCCTGCGTTGGCGCAAAGATGTACCCATCAATGGGGAGGATGCCATGGCGGTTCTTATCGCCAGTCAGGTGATCCCGCGCGAGGAGTTCAATCCTCTGCTTAAGGCGTTGCTGAAGGAATTGGAAAAGGTCCCGGCAATCTCCAATGGGAAAAAACGCGTCATGCTGATTGGCAGTGCCAATGATGATATCGAGTTTGTCAAGGTGATAGAAGAGAGCGGCACCGTGGTTGTTTCCGATACGGTCTGTTTTGGCGCCCGAACTTACGTGAATCAAGTGGATGAAAAAGGCGATTCCTTTAAGGTTCTCTCGGCATATTACCTGCAAAATAACATTTGTCCGCGGATGCTTGGCTTTTATCCCGAACGCATCGCCTATATACAGGATCTGGCCAGGAAGTCAGCCGTTGATGGCGCCGTTCTCCAGAACGTCCGCTTCTGCGATCTGCATGGATCGGAAAATGGTGTTATCGAAAGGGATCTCGAAGAGATCGGTGTGCCCTGTATGAGGCTTGAACGGGAGTATGGCCCTCTGGCGGAGACAGGGAGAATCCGGATGCGCATTGACGCGCTTGTAGAGCGAATGCGGTAGATTCCAAAACATGCCACAGACACGGAGGTAACAATATGGATAAACAGCAAATAGCAATTGAAGTCCTGAGGGATTTTGCGCTGGATAGTAGTGCGATGGTAACGGAGAGGCAGCGGGCAATTGATGCGCTGACAATTTTTAAGACATCGGCAGTTGAGGCTCTGGAGTATGTTTTTCGTAAGACCGACCTTAACGTTCTTAAGGAAAGGGCGGATCTTTATATCAAACGGATCAAGTCCGGAACAACAACCAATCTACAGGCTTAGGAAAGGACGACAAAATGAAAAGAAGAACAAAAGAATATAACTACGACTGGATGGAGAAGTCTACCTTCGGCATCGGGGCCACGCTCTTTAACGGGACGCCAAAGGAGATCGCAGCTACCATTGGCCTCGTGCCTACATTTGCGCCGGTTCTGCAAACCATCGTCAAGTCGGGAGAGGTGGGCAGGCTGTTTTGTCTGGTTGCCGATGATTACATGGACAGGATGATGCATGCCCATGAGAGAGGTAAAAAACTGGTCTTGACCACCTTCCTTGCCAGTAATCTTCTTTTTGATTGCTTTGACGGGATTGAGCACTGTATGGCCGAGCCGGTGACGGGTTACGCAAGCCTTGCCTTTAGGCAGTGCAACTATGAATACTTTGATTACGGCTGCGAGGTTGGGCTTACCGAGACCTCCTGCTCCGCCCAGCGGGGGTCAGTAGGAGCCTTTTTGGCGGGGTTGATGGCTTCAGGAAAGCCTGATTTGTGCGTTGTGGGCTCGGAAGGTCCCTGCGATACCAATTGCAACTCCATGCAGTTTTATGCCGATTACGCAAAAATCCCGCTGATCACGCTGGATACGCCGCCCACACTTGTGGACGGCCGAGTTGAGGACTTCCAGCTACGCGACTTAGAAAATATGATCGAGCAGGTGGAAAAGCTCACAGGTGCACACTTTAATGAAGACAAATTGAGGGAACTGCTCACCGAGAACAAAAAACAGACCGTGATGCTCGGGGAAATATGTGAAATGTGCCGCTTGATACCCAACCCTGTTTCGGCAATCAATTTGCTGTTTTCCATCGCAGCACACATCACGCATTCAGGCACAAAGCTCTATACAAGTCTTCTTGAGGAGGTCCTGAGGTTAGCGAAGCTCAATGCCAAGGCGGGAAGAGCCGGCACCTACTCCGGGAAAGAAAAGACCCGTCTCTTTATGTGCTATATCGATCACTTTACCACTGACGCGCAGTTTTATGAATGGGCCATGTCCAATGATATTTCTCTCTTGGTCAACATGGTCTTCGCGTTTTGGGCGGAAGGTGCTCCCTATTCCGAGGGACTAGAAGACGAGTGCTATACTACCGATACCACCAACCGGGAATCCATGCTCAGGACACTAGCTGCGGCAAACGCCCACATGCCCATGAACAAGCAGCTCCGTGGGCCATGGAATGCAAAGGGGCAATGGCTCTCAGATACAAAGGGGTTGGCGAAGCTCACAAACCCGGATTATATCAACTATGCCGGGACACTGGGATGCCGCAACAGCTGGTCTGTCAACAAGTTAATTCAGAGGGAAATGGAAAATCTTGGTTACCCCTGCATGATCACGTTTGCGGATGTCTTTGATGAGCGTCCAAAGTCGTGGGAGCAAGTAAAGCGGGAGATGGAGGAGTTCATGGCCGTAAGAGCACCAGGGAGGAGAGCAGCATGATAACAGCAGGATGTGATATCGGGTCTTTGACGACCAAGGCGGTCATTTTGAACAATACGAGGGTACTTGCCTTTGCAGTGGCGAAATCACACTATGACCCCATAGTGGGAGTGACCGAGGTCATGAACAAGGTATTGAAAAGCGCCGGAGTCGAGATGAAAGATATCGGTTTTTGCGTGGGTACAGGTTATGGCCGGGAACGGATTCCCTTTGCCCAGAAGGCTGTTTCAGAAATATCCTGTCACGCCAAGGGCGCGCAGTGGCTAATGCCGTCGGTGCGGACAATCATCGATGTCGGCGGACAGGACTGCAAGGCTATGCATGTGGACGCCAAAGGAAATATTGAGAAGTTTGTGACCAATGATAAGTGCGCCTCCGGCACCGGACGGTTTCTGGAAGTCATGGCCAAACTAATCGGTGTGGAGCTAGAAGAGTTGGGTCAGCTGGCCGAGCAGGCCCGTAACCCCATTCAGCTATCGGCTGTCTGTACGGCCTGGTCGCAGGCGGAAGTTGTGACCAAACTCAATCTGAAATATTCCAAGGCGGATATTGCCGCGGGAATAAACAACGCCATGGCTTCACGGGTGGCGATTCTGGCCAAGGCGGCGGGAGTGGAAAAAGATGTCTGCATGACCGGAGGGGTTGCCAAGAATATCGGAGTGCTTAGGGCCATGGAAGAGCAGTTGGGTGTGCCGATGCGCAGGTTGCGGGTTGATCCGCAGATCGTCGGCGCTTTAGGCGCAGCAGTAATTGCCAAAGAAAGCATAGGAGGGGCCAAATAATGTATGTTGCAGGCTGTGATGTAGGCTCGTTAAGCGCCAAAGCGGTAATTATGAAAGACGGTGAGATTGTTGCATCTCAAGTGATCAATTCCAAACCGGACCCTAATGAATCGGCTCAGGCAGTCATGGAAAAGGCTCTCCAAAAAGCAAACTTAACTCTGGATGATATCGCTTATTGCGTCAGTACCGGGTATGGCAGGGAATCAGTTCCTTTTGCCAAGAGCGCATACTCCGAGATCGTCTGCCACGGCAAAGGTGCAAACTGGAAAATGCCTTCGGTCAGGATGGTGGTAGATATCGGTGGGCAGGATGCTAAAGCAATTCGGATCGACGATAAAGGCAATATTGCCCAATATGCTTATAACGACCGGTGTGCCTCCGGAACAGGGCGCTTTATTGAAGTGATGGCGTCCGCGATGGATGTGCCGCTGGAAAAGATGGGTGAAATATCCGCGCAATCGACAAATCCCATTTCCATCTCCAATCAATGCGTGGTTTTTGCCGAAACGGAGATTGTTTCCTTGATCAACGCCGGCAAAGCTCTTCCCGACATCGTTGCCGGACTCCATAAGGCCCTGGCTAACCGTGTTGCCGGACTTGCTCGTGGTATTAAATTGGAGACGGATGTGACCATGACCGGTGGTGTTGCCAAGAACCCCGGAATGCTTGCAGCTCTGGAAGAGGCGCTTGGCGTGAGATTTGTCAAGTCGGAACTAGACCCTCAGATCATGGGTGCTTTGGGTGCCGCTCTGCTGGCTTTTGAGCACGCAAGCAAGGTCAACTGATCGGCATTTCTTTGTGAAACTCCAATTCCGCAAGCGCAGCGGAATTGGTAAGTTGAACAATCCCGCGCAGCGGAGGGTTGAATACCCCGCAGCTTGCTGTGGAATATGTTTCCAAAGCTTGCTTGGGGTTCATACCCGTGATTGATAAAATAAAATTCCTTCGGAGCGATGTGCCTATGGAATTGGTAGAAAAAGCGATTCGCGATTTTCGGACTTTCCTTGCGGATAAGCCTTGTAAAAAAATTGATCTGCCCGTCAAGCCTTGGCCTGCGGGTGGGCCAAGGAATATCGTACTGGGCGATGATGTGGGAGTGGAGTTGGGAAATCCACAGGATACATCACTTGCTTGTTTGCTGTGGTCCAGTGACATCAAAGCCGTCAATGATGGCTCCATTACATTGGTTGGACCGGACCTAGCTGAAAGCGCAGGTAAATCAATGCCCTTCGGCAAAGTGGTTTTGGTCGGAGTTGAAGGTTTTAACGAAGAGAATATTTATGAGAGGTGCATGGAACTCGATCACCTCCGTTATGGAATTGACCTCGATGGATTCATGCTCAGGGCAATATCGCAGCACCAGCGGGAATGGTGCCGGATAAGTAAGGCTGCGCTGAAGAGGGGCTTTGCATCCGGTCACCTTGCAGCCGTTCTTATGAAAATGCTGAAAAATATTCCCTATGTCCGGTCAGCTGAAATTGTGTTTTTGACTTCTTCTGCAGCCGATATCAAAAAACTCCGCGAAATTGTAAATCCGGTTTTTCGCCTGATTGCCGCGATGGATAAGATGGCAGGCGAGATGGATTTTGATTGTGATACGTGTGAGTATGATGATGTCTGTGATGAAGCTGAAGGATTAAGAGAAATGAGAGAGCGCGCCATGAAAAAGGCCGCGCAGAAAGAGGAGCAGACACGTGGTTAATGCCAAGATCATAGCAGTATGCGGTAAAGGCGGGGTCGGTAAAACATCTTTTTCCGCCCTGATGGTTAAAGAGCTGTCGAAAAGGAAAGGCATAAAAATTATGGCTATAGATGCCGATCCGGCTGTGGGGCTGGCGACGGCTCTGGGCATGCAGGTTACAAAGACTGTTGATGATATTCGTAAAGATATCATCAAACGGATTTCGAAGGGTGAATCCAAGGCCGGTAAGGATATGTCCGCGCAACTGGATTACGAAATATTCGAGGCCTTGGGGCAGCGTGAAGGTGTGGCCCTCCTGGCCATTGGCAGGCCTGAAGATGAAGGTTGCTTCTGTAAAGTCAATAACCTTTTGAAAGACATTATTCGCGACTTGGCGGCTAAATTTGATGTTGTGATCATCGATGGCGAGGCCGGTGTAGAGCAGATTAACCGCCGGGTGATGAAAAAAGTTGATCATCTGATACTCGTATCCGATACATCGGCCAAAGCCGTCAACGTGACTGCTGCCATTGCACACGTGGCGGCAGATAACCGGGCGGTAGACTTCCAGAGCATGGGGCTGGTCATCAACAGAGTACGAAACGCAGCCGAGGTTGAGGATATCAAAAACAGAACGAAGCTGAATATTTTCGGTTGGATGCCCGAAGACGATATGATTCGGGATTATGACTTTCGCGGGCAACCGTTGACCGCGATGCCCGAAACTTCCGCCATGTTTGGTGTTGTCTCTTCAATCATTAAGCGGATGGACATAGAGTAAAAGTATTTGTTCCGAGGGCAAAGGTCGGGATGGTGGGCGTAAAAAAAACAAAATATCTTTGGTGGATCGCAGTCTGGCAAAGATCTGCATGAACTGTCCAGTCTGCTGTATCAAATACAATTTAGGAGGGGTTTATGGTTAACAATGATCCAAATGCAGGGCGCGTCGGGTTTATCATCATGTGTGTCATAACGGCAGTTATTTTCATTTCTGGTCCTCTTACCTTACTTTTTGTTGATACGAATAGGGTACTGACAACTCCCGGGCCTGGGATACTGGAATTT
>JBAXON010000124.1:0-9088 GCA_037133255.1 Deltaproteobacteria bacterium | reverse complement strand
CAAACCGGCTCCGAGGGGCCTACCCTCATCTTTCATGCGCCTTCGTGGCGCACTAACATCTACCTATACGTAACAAAATCTGTTTTCTCTATTGATATTAATATTTTAAGCCTTGTTTAAGATTTCATTATTTCATTCTTTCGTCAAGCATTATTTAGGTTGCCAGCCGTTCTTTGCATGATCACCTCCATAGCTTTGTAATAATCCCTCTGTACTTTGATGTTCGATACTCGGCAATACCGCTGAGTTGTCCTGATAGAGTTATGCCCTAAGAGATCCTGGATAGTACAGAGATCGACATCTGCGTTCAGCATCTGTGTGGCCATCGTATGGCGAAGATGATGGCAGGAGATTTTCAAGTTTGTCTTGTCAGCATAGTATTCCATTCTCTTCTGAATGCCGCGAATGGATATTGGTTGTCCGGCAAGAGCCCCTTTCTCCACCAGAAAAACTTTTTTTACTTTATTTGCTGGCCGCACTCTTAGATATTCCAGCAGAGCATGAAGGGCATCGTTGCTGATATAGACAATCCTGTCCTTTGCGCCCTTGCCATCCTGAACTAGCAGGATCCTGCGTTTGAGATCAATGTCACTAATAGCAAGATGAGCTACTTCTTCCACCCGCAATCCGCAGCGTAGCATTAACATAAACATTGCCCGATCCCTTGGTCCTTTCATGTTTTGAAAAAGAAGCTCTATCTGCTCGTCTTTCAGATGCTTGGGAAGACCTCTGGAAAGCTTCATGGTATTTGGCTTCCTCACGGGGTTGGCAATCGGGATTTCCTCTTCTTCGCCGAGATAGTGATAAAACTGGCATACCGTATTCAGATAACAGTTGATGGTCTTCGGCCTTAACCTTTGGCTGAGCAAGTAATCTATATACTCCGTAATCTTCCGGTATGTGATCGTTTCAATCGGCGCATCAAGCCAAAGAACAAAGTTTTTCAATCCGTTCATATAGCTTTTAACGGTATTCGGCGAGACATTCCTTCTCTTCAAGAAACGTCTGTACCTGATGATCGCGTCGGTAATATCCATCACTCTCTCCCCTTTCGATAATCGTCATGGCTCTAAAGTACTCTTCCTCCCTAGTCTTGTCCGTGAGACGGGCATAACGCCGCGTCACATCCAGAGATGTATGCCCCATCAATGGCTGCAGGCACTCAATCCTCATCCCCGCATTGAGCAGCTCACTGGCAAAGGTGTGGCGTAGGGCATGGAGGGAATGCCCCTTATGGATTAGACCGGCCTTTGTAATACACCGTTCAAAAATAACACGGGCAGTACTATAAGCCATGTTTTTCCTGCCTTGGGCATAAAAGAGAAACTCACGACGTACATCTCTCATTGCTATCCATACTTTCAAAGCGACTATCGCATCATCGCTGAGATAGACAACCCGCCCAATCCGGTTCTTCTCTCCCTCATAAATATCGATCTTGCGATCTTTGATGTGAAGGTCCTTAATCTGTGTGCTCAGCAGCTCACCGATTCTCATTCCCGTTCGTAAAAGAACCATGACCATGGCTAGATCCCTCGGGTTGTCGATGACAGAGAGTAATTGCTTCACATCGTCTTGGTCCATGGCGCGCGGCAATGCCTCCGGTTTCCTCAGGCGAATCCTTCTTGCCAAGACAGCAGCACTGACAATCCCCTCGTCTATTGCATACCCCAAAAAAGCATTGACGCAGTGCAGTTTCGTCCGAACCGTCGATAACATCATGCCCCGATCCTGCTCCTGTTCAATAAAAACTTCAATGTCATTCTTGGTTATCTCTTTCAGACAGGTCTTGCCAGAATCCCTGATACCGGTTAGAAAATCGTAAATTGCTATCAGGGAACTGGCGTATGTTCTCGGGCGAAAGTTCCGCCGATACATGCTCCGAAAATATTCCTCAACATGCTCTTTGCCCGGCAATTCACAACCCGCAAGGCGATTCAATGCCCACTGAAGAGCTTTTGCTTCCTTTGTGTATACAGGATAAATTACCTTCCCTGTTTTTCCTCTGTATATCTCAGGTAAAATAATGGATGGGTGAAACCCTGACGCCGCATAATCGCGTCCAACTTCTGCCAAGGTGTCTTTCGCTGATATGGTACTACTAATCTCTGTTGTATTTTGATTCATCGCTATCTCCTTGCCTTTGATTCAATAGGAAATTCAGATAGATGATGAACCTTTTAAGCCAAAGTTACAATCACCTTTTTGTTACGTATAGCATCTACAACTACACACTTTTGAGTTCGGGATTTTAGTGAGGATTAC
Source organism: Deltaproteobacteria bacterium (assembly GCA_037133255.1). Taxonomy (GTDB): domain Bacteria; phylum Desulfobacterota; class Syntrophia; order Syntrophales; family Smithellaceae; genus FEN-1160. The sequence continues at coordinate 6,823 of JBAXON010000124.1, read as the reverse complement.
CATTCGTAATGTTTGCTTAACGCAAAGCTCAACCGGAGCAGCCCAGCGGGCTGCGATCGGCTGTATTGACTGGTTATGCGCGTTTATGAAGTATTACAGATAGATTGTATTTGGGGAAAAAGGCATTATACTGAGTTTCTGTAATTTCTAATTTTGTCACTAATTCCTCCTCTCCACCATATCCTTGCTTTTCAAGATCACTTCTTATACGAGGAAGCTCACCTTCCAAGAAGTTTTCTAAATTCTTGAGATGCTTTTTTTGTTGAATCATACGTATTGTGCTTTGCACATTATAACCAGAAGTCACACTCCCACCACCAACAGGTGCATACAGCGTACCATCTGAACACTGGAAATAAGAATTGAGTTGGTTTTTTCGAAACTTAAGTCTTTCTTCTGAGGTTAGGTTGTACGAAAGTTGGACGTCCTCTTTGACTTTGTACTGAGAAATAGACTCAGGCCAATTCTTATGGATTATTTCGACAATGCTATCATTGGCCCACTCTCCATGTGAAAAGATACCGATAACGTAAAAAATATTGTTTGTAACAAGGGCAAATAAGAGAGGTTTGGTTCGTTTAATAAAATTACCCTCAAGATCTTCGCCAAGGTGAAAATGATGAACTCCCCAGTCGTTTAAAAGAGAATCCATATTTTGTGGTTTCAAGACCAGTTTGCTTAAATTTGGTGTTATGTCTTGTCCTGTTTCAATCTTATTCTTGAGAACTTCCAATCCTTTTTTTAGTTCATCGGGACATGAAAAACCGGTAGCATATTCAATTTTTCTGAGTCGCTTCTCAATTCGCCTTAACTCTGCGTTAAAATATACAAGAGGAATTTCATCATCTGGAATGCCAGTAGTGTCGTAACCCCAATGATTCACCAATATGTCCTTTAATACTGCCATCCAGTCATTAACGAAATCAGCTTTCAATTTCATGTAGACGTTTTCCTCCTTTCATTTTCTAGCAATTAATATACTTCGCTGGTCTTTTACGATTTTCAAGATAATCCTACTCTATTTGATTTAGAATAAAAAGAAAATATTGCATCATAAAATCAATGAAATTGAATATTTTTGTGTTGTCGTTTTTCAAGACAGTTTTTTCTGCCACGTAACCCATTGCTTGACATCCTTCACCAGCTTTTCCCTCAGATCATCCGGCTTCAGGATGGCAACATAGGGAATCCAGGATTTTATGATGTTCCAGATAGCGTGGTAATTGCCGACACGGTATGATACCACTGTTGAACCATCAGCTCTCTCTTCAATGATTTCCTGAGTTGGAAACATTTTTCGCCTCTTGAAGTAATGGCTACGTTCGGCATCAACCAGAATAACAACCTCAAGGTTTTGCTCGTCTGTAAACCATATGCTCGTACTATCCCGAAGAATGAAGTCGAGGTTTGATGGGAATCTATCGAAGCCTTTTGGAAGGATCTTTATTTCAGCGATCTTATCCATAGCATAACGCTTGATGATGCCGGTTTCAACCTCATTCCCCAAGAGATACCAGAACCCGCTGAAATAGGCTACCCGGTATGGTTCCACAGTAGCAGAATGTGACTTCCTACCGCTGGTATATTGAAAAGAGACCCTTTTCTTCTGGCCGATCGCCCTGATGACCTTATTGAAAAGACGAACATCGAGCGGAACAGGTTCATCAATTTTTACAAATACAGGCATGTTTATTTCACTGCTGCACAAGCGGTCGAGGACACTGTCTGCCGCTTGTTGAAAAGGCAAGCCTAACTGTCCCACAATATTCTTTATCGCCACAACTATTGCCAATTCCGTATCATCAAAGACTTCCAAATTTTTCAGCAAATCTTTTTTCAATCCATATATGCCCTTCTGAATCTCGTGGAGGGGGAAACCAGATTCTTTAAGCAAGAGCAGATCCCGTTGGATGGTTCTCGGTGTTGTCTGAAATTGGGTGCTCAACCAGGCGCACGTAACCTTATCTTTTTCCATGAGGATACGCAGTATTTGGCCGAGACGAATGAGCTTGCCCTGGGTTTTTTTCAATGGAGTCATCTTTTTTCCCTCCTTCTAAAAATAGCGCGACACACGTTTGTCGACTTGCTCTTGAGTTAACAGAGAATAATGGTTAAATCAAGATCAAAGAACAAAATAGATGAGTTTCAATGAAGGGAGGTGAACAAGATGCTAAACGGGACAGTGATGGGTTTGGTAACAGGAGCAGTGGCAGTGCTGGTATATATGGAGCCGATTAGTCTTACAGGAAAGTTGGCATGTGTGATGCTTGGTGGCGGTGCCGGCGCAAAGTTCGGAGAAACATGCGAGAAGGAATTCTATCGTCTCAAATCCAATGCGCAGGAAAAGGAAATTTCGCGACTAAAGGCAGAGGCCGAAGCAGCAAAAGCATAATTTCCAAATAGTATGGAGGATGCTCACAACAAGGAGCATCCTCCAAGTAATCAAAAATAAGGATAACGCATAATATCATGGCAAGTCAGTTAAAATGCGAAATGCACGAAAGACCCTGGCGGGATTGGGCGGTGGACCGGAATCTTGATGATCGTTGGCTTGAACGTCTCAATAATTTGGAATCGTTCAGTCTCGTCAGTATTTGCGAAGGCCATCTCGATGTAGAACCGAAGTGTGTTAAAAGAAGACCCTGCATTATCTTGAGGCCTAAAGAAGCTTACATGATGCCACTTACCGTGCGGTGGTATGAACTGAAAGAAGCAATTGCCATGGAAATCGAAAGAATCTGGCCGGATAAAGAAACAATCGTTGAGTTCGAGATTCAGCACCGGCTTGTCAAAAATGGTGATCCTCTGGAAGATATAGAAGACATAATTATAAGGATTACATCTGATCGAAAAAGAGATGTGGTGATTTTACCGGAATGGATAGACCATTGGTTTCGTCAAGCCCTGTCGAGGATTGAAACTTTTGACCTGTTTATGAAAACCCTGATCATCATAAATAAAGAGCAATGAGAAATAGAACAATGAGAGGTAACGCAATCGGAAAACATTTCTACCAGAAGAAGCTTTTTTTGCGCTGGGCAGCCCGCAACCGGCGGTTGTTTTCCCATCAGCCCTACGTGCTGCGTCATAAAAAGGGCTCCTTTGACATTGGTTTCCGGGGCGTCAGCAAGCTTATTGACTGTTGTTTCACCAAGACCGGTGACATCATGGTCGGCGTGGACTACCGGAATACTAATTTTGACATAATAGGGGAATTTGACCTTTATGAAGAACAGATGCCGTCAGGGCGCTGGGTGTGCAGCATATGCCGCGACAATCCACCTCCGGACAAGACCGAACCATTGATCGAATACAAAGATCGCAAAGAATTGTGGATCGAGCATTCCTTTAAACCGCTGGCGGCCTGGACGCGGAAATCCTTCACGCGAAACTCCGTTCTTTGCCTGTACCGCTCTGGGGGCATGACATGGGCTGCGATTGAGCAAAAACAGAATCTGAAGAAAACTATGAAAGGCGTTAACTTCTTCAGGAAGTTCCCCGTTTTGACGACGAGGTAAGGAAAGTAGAAAATAATTTCCAACCAATCAGGACGCAACAGTATCAGGATTAAAATGGAGCACTATGAATCGTCACAGATGTTTGGTCTTAAAAATTGTAGCTGCCTTTAGCATTTTGATACAAAACAATTATCGCGGTGGAGGGTGCGTATGAAAGATTTTATCGATAAAATAAGGCTTCAGGATGAGAAGAAACTGCTTACCTACATGGAGCAATCCTTTAATGCCCCTGCTATTAATGCGCTGCTGGCATTCAAGGACAAGCAGGCAAAAGATCGTTTCTTATCCAATTATGTGCGTGGTTACCATCTGCCGCTGTCACCTCAAATGGGCGGGAGATTGCACACGATCTCTCAAGAAATCCTCAAGATTTTTGAATTCTCCGAGCGCCCCGTTACTTTTTACATCAGTAATAATCCCGAATTTAACGCCGCCGCCTATTTCAATCATAACGAAGATGAGCCACACTACATTGTCCTGAACTCCGGTTTGGTAGATAAATTGACGGAGGATGAGATGAGATTTGTAATTGGCCATGAATTAGGCCATTTGATCTCTGCTCATTCCGTTTTCAATCGGATCATGGAGTTTATTTATCCCGAAGGAGCGCCACTGTTTTTAACCGGTGTTTATCATCTCTGGGCAAATCTGGGTGAGATGTCCGCCGATCGTGTCGGCTTGCTTGCCGTGACTGATTTTGAGACGGCCATCAGTGCCATGTTCAAAATGTCATGCGGGTTGGATATGATGCGCTTTCAGGTAAATTCAAGTAATTTCATGGCGATGACAGACGGTATTATCACCGATATGATGACCTCACCACAAAATTTTCTGGAAGATACCCACCCGGTATTTCCTGTGCGTATCAAGGCTCTCGATGCTTTTTATCATTCCAAATTGCGGCAATCATTCCTTGAAAAGCGGATCTGTATTGAAGACGATGATCTGACAATAAAGACAGATGAACTTATCTCGCTCCTGCAGAAGCGCCCGATAGACAAAGACGAGTATGCAAAACTCGATTTCCTGGCCGCCGCTGGATATTACCTCATTAAAAGCGATGAAGGTATTGTCGCTGAAGAATACGATGGACTTATTAACATTCTTTCGAATTACCACTACTGGCCGCCCGACTATGTGGATAATTTGCTGAAAGATACTGATCCTATGGATCTTATCGACAAAGCAGCCGCTTACATTGTTGAAAATACACCACAGGACATTCGTCCCTTGTTTAATCAATTGGTTCCTCTTATTACGAAAGACAGGCAAATTGATGATAAGGAAATCGATGCCCTGCTGACCATAGCAGAGAAATTAAAATTGCCAACGCCGGAGGCGGTTGATATGCTCTTGGAAGGTATCAGAAATTTATACAAACCATTGGCGTGAGAATGAATGGGTGATGAAAAAAGCCGACGGGAATGCTGGTATGATCTGAAAGACGCAATGGCCGCTGAGATCCTATTTCTGCTGGCCATGCTCTTCATTGCCATAAATATTCTGGATATAGCCACAACGACCGGCATTATTTGTTGTGGACTTTATAGTTTTATTGTAGAATAACTACCGAACTATCAGTTTACAGGCTCAGGATTAAAAAGGCGTGCCGATGCAGACGCACGAAAAACAGGTTGGGAATAATGAGTGAGAAAACGATCCAATACTGGATAGATATCGCTGAATACGATTTGCAGGTCGCCAAAACACTTCTCGATAAAGGCCATTATCTTTACGTTGGCTTCATGTGCCATCAAGCTGTCGAGAAGATGCTCAAAGCCATGTATGTAAAACAGACGTCAACCATGCCGCCTTATATTCACAAATTGGATAAGTTGGTTGATCGTGTAGGCTTGAAGATGACTATGTCCAAAGAGCGTAACGATTTCATAGATGAATTGACGCCCCTCAATATTCAGGCCCGTTATCCGGCATACAAAGAGGCAATTTACAGTCTGATCAACAAAGAAAAAGCGGTGCAAATTATCGAAAAAACGGAGGAGTTGATACAGTGGCTAAAAGCGCAGATTCTGTAGAAAAGAAATTGAAAGATTTCGTCGCCCTCATGAGGGAAAGATACAACATTTATGCTGTTGTCCTTTATGGTTCTTATGCGGATGGCCGGGCAAACGATGATAGCGACATAGACGTTGCCGTTTTTTCTGATGACTTTGGAAAAGATCCCTATGAAGAGATGAAGGCGCTTTTCCGCCTCCGGCGACAGATCGATACCGACATCGAACCATTACCGTTCAGCCGGGAAGCTTATTTCAGCAGCGACGCAGCCGAATTTGTCAACGAGATTGTTCGGAAGGGCAAGGTCATTTATAAAGAGAACCTTCTGCTCATCTGAAAATATAAGCATCACATTGGTGATCATTTGTTTCGGAATCAATGTTTTATTGCAGAAAATAATTCCCAAACAATCAGACCACGACCGTCTTAGGATTAAAATGGTGCGCTATGAATCGTCACAAATGGCTGGTCTTAACCATAATTTATATCAACGTAAACAAATGAGTTCAATCGCTTGGCACTGGAGGAATCGAGATGAGTAGTAAGCTGATGGCAACGTTGGAGTTGCCAATTCAGGTACACATGTCTATCCATAGCAATCGGCAATTGCAGGTAAATCTGCTCAAAGGTGGTCCGCTTGTATGGCTGGAAAACGACCCTGGTGCGCAGGAGGAGGCAAATAAGGCCATAGACGCCTTAAAAAACGGAGATAAATGGGATATTGAGACCGTGCGTGAATCATTAAGTAAAGCTCTCGAAGTAATGTTCCTGAAAGATCAAATGTATGTAAGACCGGAACTTAAGCTTGTCCTGGAAGAACGAGATGAAAAAGCATTTGAGCATATTATAAAGTCCACGCCGCCGCCTTCTTGGCTCGACATAATTGGTTTTGACATTGTCCTGCAAGGTGAAAGCACTTCAGTGACTGACTCTGACATATCGCTCGTAGGAAATGCTCAATTTCTGTATTTCAGCCCTATCCCGGGGAAAAAGCAACTAAGCATTAAACTAAATACAACGAAACGAATGTTTTTGGAGAAATTAGAGCTCGTTCTCGTTAGTGATGCATGGGGGAATGGGGAGTTAAAGAGCTGTGATGTAGGCCGGTACATTAAGGAGGGCGAGTTTACCGTTCAAATTCCTGAGATTAATGTTCGAGATTATAATGTATTGCTTTTAACCAAAGTTTTGCCTCAATTGAAGCTCTTTTTGGGTGGGAATAACCAAATTACCGTATCAGAAGGCATAAAATGTGAATTCGAATCATTCGAAAGTGGTGTATCGCTATT
>JBAXON010000123.1:0-9163 GCA_037133255.1 Deltaproteobacteria bacterium | reverse complement strand
GGGCGCGACGGTGTAGCAGACGGCGCAGTCCGCCATGCCTCCGGCTTCCTTGACGAAAGAGATGGAAGATTTCATGTTTTCGACGTCGTTGAGGGCGTCGAATATCCGCATGATGTCTATGCCGGACTTGACGGAGTTCCGGCAGAAGCCCTCGATGACGGAATCGGGGTAGGGTGTGTAACCGAAGAGGTTCCTGCCCCGCGAGAGGGCGGTGAGGAAGGACGAGTCGCCAATGCCGGCTTTGATGGCCTCGAGCCTTTCCCAGGGGTTTTCCCCCAGATAGCGCATCACCGAATCGGGAACCGCGCCGCCCCAGACCTCCATCGCGTGAAAACCGCAGCTATCCATCTCTTCGGCAATGGGAAGCATATCTTCCGTTTTCATCCTTGTCGCGTAAATGGACTGATGACCATCGCGGAAAGTGTTGTCCTGAATTTTTACAGGATTTAATTTAACTGTTTCGTTACTTTTCATTACTTCCTCCTTGTATATGATCGAGCATTTATTAATTTATAATTATTTCATGGGAGTGGAGCATCCTCCGGCAGAGCCGAATGCTCTCTTTAATAGCGCGACCTCCCGCGATTTACTCCGCATCCACCCAAAATGCAGCAGTGAGATTCCAAATCGCGGGATTAATTCGCACCGGCAAAGATTTTTTCAGCAACGGCAAGCTCGGTGATCGACTGACAGGTCACACCGATTGTCTTAAAAAAATCACGCAGCGGACGTCCCGGACCAATCTCAAATACTTCCGCAGAATTAATAGACAAAAATCGCATATTCTCGCGCCAATTCACAGTATTACTAAGCTGATTTACCAGATTACCTCGTATTGATGCAACATCATTTTTGTGGAAACTGCCGGTGAAATTTGATGTCACGTTAGGTGCATTTTGCGGGTTTAGATCCCCTCCGATTTCCTTCAAAATATCGAAGAACCGTTCTTCTATTTTATTCATGAAGCGGCTGTGAAAGGGAGCACTAACATTCAATTGGATAAATCTATATCGTTTATCGGCAGGGAATACTTGCGCTATTTTTTTCTCTATTTCCGTCAGCGCTGTGGCCTCACCACTGATAACTACCTGATTGGCTGAATTGATATTGGCGATATCAACCGGGAAATTTTCCAGTAGCTTTTTGAGCATATCAGTGTCAATGTTCTCAGAGATAACCGCGGCCATTGAACCAATACCTACCGGCACTGCTTCCTGCATCAGTCTGCCACGGGATCGGACTATCTTTACGGTTTCGGCAAAAGGCATAACGCCTGCGGCAGTAAGCGCCGTGAACTCTCCTAATGAATGGCCGCCAAACCACCGGGCAGAAAAGTCAAACCGCTGGGATAGGCCCCGCAGCATGGCAATCTCTGTGGTAAGGATACATGGTTGGGTATATTCGGTCAAATTCAAACGATCATCATCATCAAAACAAATCGAAGAAATATCTAGCGCCAGTGCGTCGGAAGCCTCTTCATACGTCTGGCGGCAAACAGGAATCTGCTCATAAAAATCCTTACCCATTCCCATTCTTTGCGAGCCCTGCCCGGGGAAAACAACCACTATCTTCTTGCTTTCGCTCATAAAAAACCTTCCTAAAAACAGGTATCCTAAAACATTATCGTATTCTTGCGGACGGTTTATATACTAAAATTGACTTTATATCAATTCATGATAATAAAAACTAATTACTCTCGAAAATATGTAAAAAAGGAAATTACTATACTCAAAACATGACCATACTAAATAAAGAATTTTACGAAAATGACACTTTGAGAGTCGCGCGAGCGCTCATCGGGAAAAAGTTAGTACGGCAGATCGGCGGCCTTCAATTGAGCGGAATGATCGTAGAGACTGAAGCCTATTGCGGCAGTGAAGACAGCGCATGCCATGCTCACCGCGGAAAAACAAGCCGAAATAGTGTCATGTTCGGTCCGCCGGGACATGCTTATGTTTATTTTACTTATGGCATGCACTATCTGCTCAACATGGTAACTGAAGCTGAAGGCAAGCCTTGCGCGGTGCTTATCCGTGCGATAATGCCTTTTGCCGGATTAGAAGAGATGGAAGCCCGCCGCAGGCGTAAAGGCCGCGAACTTACCAATGGTCCGGCAAAACTTTGCCAGGCGCTGGCGATAGATAAATCTTTAAACGGATGGGATTTAACTCCCGGCAAAGAACTATGGGTTGAAGATTACAAGAAAATTACCGCAAAGTTGATCACTGCCACTCCCAGAATAGGCATCGATTACGCACGTGATAAACACCGCAATGCCCTCTGGCGCTTTGTACTTAAAGCATAAAGAATTTTCAGTGGATTAACGAAAAGGTGATTTTATTTATCTGTCATAATTCCCTTTATCTTTTGCGCAATGGCCCTTTCTTCAAATACTTTTTCGATGGAATCGCCCAATGCAGTACTGGCCTGATCACCTAAACGTTCTTCAGAAAAGGATACATGTTCCTGCGAACTTACGCTTTCCACAGTGCGCTTATAAATTATTTTGCCTGCCCCCAAATCAGCAATGAAGATGTTCAGCTTGATTTTGGTCTTATAAGAGTTTGTGGGAAAACCGCGCCGGCACGATATCTCCATTTCCTCTATATTGCCGCCAACAAGAATTCTGCTGCTAATTTTGGGGAAATTTTCTTCATTTAAATCCCACTTTTCAATTTTAGCGGTTACTTTATAGCCGGCTTTGCCTAAATATTCTTTGATACCCCGAGCCAGGGCTTGAGTTGGTTTTGCATATTTTGGCATCACTAAAATTTGAATGCCATCTTTTTCCACAACTCTGCCGATGACAAGCCGGTCGCCTATTTGCCGTGTATCGGTAAATTCGGCCACAGAGATAGTTTTCTCCTGAGCTTTTGAATCAGCGCTCAGATATGTCGGAATAACGGCATTTGCCGCATCATAACCCAAGTGAATGCTATACAGAGTATTGACAACACAACCCAAAATGCCGCAAACGAAAACTATAACTACAAATCCTGTCAAATAACGCCATTTGTTCATTTCCATAATCCAATTTCCCCTTTATGCCTGACAAACTGAGGCAAAGCTTTTTACGTTTTCATCCTCACCCATGGCAATGAGCCTGTCACCTTTTGCAATAACATAGTTAGCCAGCGGATTAAAGATCATCTTTCCGGAATCTTTTTTTACGGCAACTATGATTAAACCGTAGCGCTGTCGTATTCCTGATTCTTCCAATGATTTGCTGATAATGGGAGAATTATCGCCTACGGCAAGTTCTTCCATCCGCAACTCGAGACTTTGCCGACGGGTTGTGATTTCAATAAAATCAAGCATTGCCGGTCTTATAATTGCCATTGCCATTCTTGTGCCACCCAGCATATAGGGAGATACAACCCGATTGGCTCCGGCCCGCAGCAGGCGGTGCTCCGATTCTTCTTCTTCAGAGCGCGAAAGTATAAAAATATTCTGATTGAGTTCTTTGGCCGTCAAAATCACATAAAGATTTTCAGCATCGGACGGAAGCACGCAAACAATGCCTTTGGCTCTCTTGATTCCCGCTTCAATCAATACCTTGTCTTGTGTCGCATCTCCCTTGCAATAGACAATCCCCTCATCCTGAATCTTCTGAATTATCTCCGGAGAGTTATCTATCACCACAAACGGTATTTTCTCCGCAGCCAGTTCACGGCAGATCAGCAGGCCGATACGACCGCAACCACAAATGATGTAATGATTATTCATTTTATCGATCATTTTTTCCAATTTACCTCTCCCCAATATTCTGCGTAAGCGGCCTTCAATTATAACTTCCGAAATAACACCAAACGAATACAGCATCGTGCCTACGCCAAAAATAATTATAAAAACTGTAAATATTTTTCCTTCCGCTGTTTTAGGAGTGTAATCACCATAGCCAACGGTGGCCAGGGTTGTAACTGTGGTGTAAAAAGAATCAACGATACTCCACCCTTCAATAAAATAAAAGCCGACCGTACCGACCAGGAAGATCGTAAATAAAATTGAAAGAGCAATTTTTAGTTTATTGGTAAGTATCAAAAATATTGCCCCCTTTCATCATCCACGGCGCTTCTTGAAAAGCTTATTATATCCTATACCTTAAACAATACACTTTAGGCAATTCTTTTTGTGATTAATTGTAAACAGAATATTATGGTAAAATAATATTTATCTGCTATTATTGCAGCGAAAGAAAATGGCTACCTAAGAAATACAATCACGGGTATGAATCAAAAAGCAATCTGCTGGTTTCATACCCTCCGCTTCGCGGGATTGTTCAACATACCAATTCCGCTACGCTACGCTTTCGGAATTGGAGTTTCACTAATAAAAATTTATCAGGAGGTTTTTATGACAGAAGCAACTGTGCAGGCATTATGCGGACTTCGTGACCTTTCCATGATCAAATGGTATATCATTCCACTCTTATCTCTGGTCTTTTATGTTTACGCTCGGGAAATTAAAGAAGCGCGTAAAACAAAAAACTGGAACGCGGTTCTGGCCGGTTTGACAATTTTCGGCGTCGATTTTTTTAATGAGACGTGGAACGGATGGATCATGTCTTTAACCGGGCGTTCCGCCTTTTGGACAACACCGGGCGATACGGCGCTACGGACAATGGTAGGATGGAACATTGAAATCATGTTTATGTTTTTACTGCTGGGCATCGTTTACTATCATACGCTGTCGGAAAGCACTAAAGAGAAAATATTGGGGATTCCAGAGAAGTGGTTCTGGGCAATCGGCTACACTGTCTTTTGCGTTTTTGTCGAATGCCTGCTCAATATCGGCGGGCATCTGGTCTGGGAATATCCTATATGGTATTTATCATTTAAAGGCCTCTGGCTGATATTCCTCTTCGGCTATTTCCATTTCTTCTGCTTTGCCATTTTAGTCATCAGTCTGAAGACAATGAAAAGTAAACTTATCACATTGGGTATTATTTACGCCGTCCCGATTGTAATGAACATCCTCGCTTTCGGCTTCTTTGGATGGAGATATTAGCAATTCGGAACATTCCCCGCATATTCTCACGGGGGATGTTCCGATGTTTTTCCTGTTTTCTTAAAGGATGATTTTGCTGTATTCGTCGAAGACTTTATTGTATTTTTCGTGAATCATTTTGCGATCGAATTCCCAGAATTCCGCAAGCATCTTTTCCTGCTCGTCATTGCTTAGGTATTCCTGACAGGGATAAAAGAAATGTTTATCCTCTTTTTCTATATGTTTGGGATAGAAATTGCCCAATTCCCGTGCCAGGCTGATTATTTCGGTAAGCGTTCCTTTATCGCCCTGCTGCAAGTATTTATCCTTGGCGGCAACGAGCATGCCTGTTGTCTTGCGTCCCCAGATGTGTTCATCGAGCAGTTCCTGCATGGTTTTTTTCAGTTCCGTAGGGAGGTTCTTTTTAGCCAAATCACGAAAGAGGATTTCTTCTTCCTTCCCGTGATGGGTACGATCGGCATACATTCTGACAAAATCTACCGCAACATCAATTATAACAGGATTAACTTTTTTGCTTTTTTCAATCTTGTCGACGTGCTTCATCATTGATGCCAGCATTTTTTCAATGAGCCTGTGTTCCCACATTAAAGGACCTATCGGTTGCATATTTCACCTCCCTATTCTTAGAAGTCTTATAACATGATTTAGATCGATTACAAATTAATTTAGTTGAGACTTTGCCCGAAAAACATTCAAATGATTATCGTTGCAACTTGGTCACTTTTTTGTTAAATATAGCGTATTAAAGATATTTGGATATTTGAAAAAAGGGAATGCAATGTTGCTAAGCTCAAGTTGTGCTTCTTTTCTATTGAACTTACCGGCTGGAGGAACCATAGTAATCATCAATGCAGGTTTGTTTCCTCCTTTTAGTTTTTGGAGTTCTAAAATATCGGCTTTGCAAAGGTAAAGTAATATGGCGCGACTTAAATTTATTTTTAGCCGGTCTCACATACTTTTTTTACTGGCGTTAATAATAGGTATCCTTTTACCTCAGGCGGCGGAATTTGCATCCCTTTTGACCTACCCGGCGTTAGCCGTAATCATGACTATTACCTTATTGAGGTTTCCCCGCGGTTTCTTCCAACGCCACAAGCCAACTCTATCCGGCGCTTTTTGGGGCAATGTTATGAATTATCTAATTTTGGGAAACCTGATTATAATGGCCAGTATATTTCTAATTCCCGAGTCCGGAGCCTTTTGGTATGGAATGATTTTAGTCGCTGCCGCGCCTCCGTCAACAATGATTATACCTCTGGGGAATATATTACGTATAGACAAGCAATCCATGTTTTCCGGTATGGCCGGAGCTTATCTGGGGGCGGTACTAATTGTTCCGTTGATCGGCTTAGGATTCCTGAAATTTGTTCCCTTAGATGATCCCACGAGTCTAATTTTAGCTATCTTCATGTTAATTTTGCTGCCGCTTATTCTATCATGGCTTGCTGTTAATGAAGAGTGGGATAAATTAATCGAAAATCACGAAGATTATATTACCGATGGGTGTTTCTTTATCATATATTACGCTCTTGTCGCTAGTACAAGATACATGGCTATTCACAGGCCTTTGGATGTCGTCTTTATGTTTGTAATTGCTGTTCTCAGCACCTTTTTGTTAAGATTTATAATTAATCTTATCGGCAATTATTATGGTGCTTCTAAAGGGAAAATATCGGCGCTTGTCTTGCTGGGAACAATGAAAAATTACGGGCTGGCCGGAGCAATCGCACTGAATGTCTTTAACAAGCAAGCTGCATTACCAGCATTGGTTTTTTCAGTAGTAATGTTCATTTACGCAATTTGGCTCAAATATAAGATGATTGATGTTCGTATTCCCGATGTGGATACAAAACCAGTTTAATACTATAAACAATAAATAAAAGGAGAATAAAGATGACAGTAAGCTTACCGGATTTACCTTATCAGAAGGATGAACTGGCGCCGTATATCAGCGCCAATACGCTGGATTTTCATTATGGAAAACATCACAAAACATACGTTGATAACTTAGGCAAACTGATTACAGGTTCGGATTTAGCGGATAAACCACTTGAGGAAATCATCAAGATTGCCGCTAAAGATACAGCCAAAGCCGGTATTTTCAATAATGCAGCTCAGGTGTGGAATCATTCTTTTTACTGGCAGTGCCTGAAGAAAAAAAGCGGCGGCGAACCGCGAGGTGCAATTGCGGCAAAGATTAATTCTACTTGGGGAAGCTACGAAAAATTTGTCGAAGAATTTAAAAATGCCGGCATTACTCAGTTCGGCAGCGGTTGGGCATGGTTAGTTCTGGAGGGAAGTCAGCTAAAAATAACGAAAACAGCTAACGCTGATACACCTCTGGCTCACGGCCAAAAAGCTCTATTGACTATAGACGTCTGGGAGCATGCTTATTATCTTGATTATCAAAATAAACGGGCTGATTATTTGGCCGCTGTTATTCAAAATTTGATTAATTGGGATTTTGTGAACGCGAATTTATGATAATTAACCAACATCAATAAGCAAAAGAGAAAGGGGCTTATAACTAAGCCCCTTTTAATATTATAGTAAAAGGCAAAAGCTTGCTATTTCTTTTTATCAACTCTATCTTTCAGTTCTTTTCCTACTTTAAAAAACGGTAGCTTCTTTGGTTCAACCTTGATCTTCGTTCCTGTTTTGGGGTTTCTTCCCGTATAAGAGCCATATTTCTTGACTACAAAGCTGCCGAACCCTCGAATTTCGATGCGTCCGCCTTTTTTAAGTTCATTGGTAAAGCCTTTGAAAACAAGATTAACGACATCAATTGCCTTTTTTTCCGTCAAGTTTAGCTTCTTGCTCAAAGTTTCGATAAGACCTGATTTGTTCATAGACCCTCCTTAATGCTAATTACAACCCTGAATCGTCAAATACTGACTCTGGTTTATTCTTGTATGTAGGCGACTATTATTTATTTTTAACCGCTTGTCAAGAAAATTTTACCTTTGTTCAATTACGTGCAAGTGGAGCAACTGGTTTATTTCTTTAGTGGTCAAATGACGCCATTCACCTTCTTTCAATCCTTCTAACGTGAGACTGCCGATGGCTTCCCTTACCAGACGTGCAACCCGATGGCCGGCGCTTTCGAAACCTCTTCGAATAATCCTGTTTTTCCCCTCGCGCAGTGTAAGCCTGATCCAGCAACTCTTATCATTGAACTTTTCTATTTGCATATTTTCCGGTTTAAACATTCCATCGGGTAATTTCACGCCCTTGCTTATTTGTTTTAATTCTTCTTTGCTCAGACGCCCCTGAATCTTCACCCTGTAAATCTTAGGTGTCTGAAAGCGAGGATGCTGCATTTTTTGAGCAAAATCGCCATCATTAGTCAAAAGCAGCAGACCGGAGGAATCATAATCGAGCCTGCCTACCGGATACACTCTTTCCGGCACATCGGGAAGTAAATCGATAACGGTCGGTCTCTTTTCCGGATCATCAAGTGTTGTTATATACCCCGCCGGTTTATGCAGCGCGATATATAACAGCGTCTTTTCGACACCAATTGTAGCGCCGTCTATCCGAATGACATCTTTTTGCGCATCGGCTTTTACGCCCAACTCAGTTACCACAATATTATTTATACTGACCCTGCCGGCAGTTATCAGCTTTTCCGCGTGCCGCCTTGAGGCAATACCTGCGGCAGATATGATTTTTTGAACACGCTCTTTCATTAAGAAGTAATATCCTCGATACTCTCCTGCAGAGTAATATTCTCAGCAATTTCCGGCGACTGATTAAGTTCTTTTAACTCACGTAAGGTCGGCAACTCCGAGAGGTCTTTGAGGTTAAATACTTCCAGAAATTTCCTGGTAGTTCCATAAATTATAGGTTTGCCGGGAACATCTTTGCGTCCTACAATACGGACTAATTTTTTATCCAGAAGTCCCTTAAGCGGAGCGCTGACATCCACGCCACGAATACTTTCAATTTCTGCTTTAACAATCGGCTGCCGGTAGGCGACAATGGCCAGAGTCTCCAGTGATGCCGGCGATAAAGAAGCAGGTTTGGAAACTTTAAGTTTTTTTACCCAGGTGGAAAGTTCTGCTCGAGTACGAAACTGATAGCCGCCAGCAACTTCCTGCAGGCAAATACCACTTTGGCGTTCTTCATATTCCGCGATTAGGTTGTCTATCGCGTC
>JBAXON010000122.1:0-9173 GCA_037133255.1 Deltaproteobacteria bacterium | reverse complement strand
ATTTTTACAATAAAGATTTCTCCTATGCCTGGTAAATTAACTCTTGTGCCGCGGATAATATTTTTACTATTTTTGTCAGCGCTGGTTTGCGGCTGCCAGCAACGGGCAATAGTTCTTATGGATGTTCCATTCGAAAAACATCTTACCGCAATTTCCGGCGCTGTTCCCCAGGATAAAACATTAAGCGCTGTAGCGCAGATTGATTTGGTAACAAAGCAGGGCTATCAGCAGGTCAAGGCAGCCATTGTCATCAAGAAGCCCTCATACTTGAGATTGGAACTGCTTCCGGTAATCGGGACGCCTGATTTTTTTCTTACGGCAACGCCCGTGGTGATGAATATTTTCATCCCTTCCCAAGGGGCATTTTATAGCGGCAAACCGACGGGCGCAAATCTTGCGCAATTTTTACCTTTGAATTTTAGCATTGAAGATATAGTAATGATACTTTCCGGAGCATATCCAACTTCAACGGAAAAGGAAGTATCCAGTCAAAGCTATCGAGATAATAATTTTCTGCGAATAGAAATGAAAACAAAATCAGGCAGTTCACAAATCATCTGGATCGGAGAAAAAAATAGATTATCAAAATATATTCGCAATGATGAATCCGGTAAAGAAATTTATTCGGTGCAATATGAAGATTATGAACGGGAAAGCATCATTGCCGGTAAAATTACCATTAAAATGGCGGATGGCGTAACCTCTATATCAGTAAAATATTCAGGACTCAAAATAGAAACAGCAACGGATTTGTCGATTTTTGAGCTGCCCGTGCCGGAAGGAATGAAAACAATATTGCTGGATTAAGAGTAGCAATTCGCATAAGTAAATTGTAATAAGAAATTAAGGAGGTATTTCATGAAAGTAGTAGCGATAAATGCCAGTGCCCGCAAAGATGGGAATACTGCCATGCTTTTAAATGCTGTTTTGTCTGAACTAAAAAATGAGGGCATGGAAACAGAGCTCATTCAACTGGGTGGAAAAACGATAAATGGCTGCCGGGCCTGCTATAAGTGCGTTGAGAATGCCGATAGGCATTGTGTGGTCAAATCGGACATGCTCAATGACATTCTCGATAAGATGGCTGAAGCCGATGGCATACTGCTTGGCTCACCTACTTATTTTTCCGATGTCACGGCCAATATGCGGGCGGTAATCGAGCGCTGTGGATTTGTCGCCAGGGCTAACGGCTATATGCTGAAGCGCAAAGTAGGGGCCAGTGTTGTCGCAGTGCGCCGCGCCGGTGCCATTCCCGCTTTCTCCGGCATGAATTTATTTCTGCACTATATGCAGATGGTCATGCCCGGTTCCAACTACTGGCGTTTAGGTATAGGCAGAGATATCGGGGATGTACTTCAGGATGAAGAAGGGATGCAAACCATGAAAACTCTTGGGGAAAATATGGCATGGCTACTAAGAAAAGTTACCGATTCCAAATAGCGCGCGCTGAAGAAAGGCTTTATTCTATAATTTAGAAAATATATGTGCTGATGAAAATAAATATTGAGCAAGTAAGAACAATTGGTGAAGGTTTACTTCGACCAGAAGGAATCATGGCGACAGATGAAGGTGATGTCTTCACGGCAGACACGCGGGGACGGTGTTCACGAATTGAGAAAAGTGGCCGTACTTCATTTTTCGGAATGCTGGGTGGAACACCAAACGGAATTTGTATTGATAAAAGAGGAAACTGTATTGTTGCCAATATCGGCAACGGTGAAGTTCAATTATTATCTCGTGATGGAAGTCATTTAGTTTTGATGAAGCAAGCACAGGGCAAAAGAATGTATACACCCAACTTCCCCTTTATTGATTTTCAGGAGCGACTCTGGGTATCCAACTCAACTGATGATCCCGCTATCGATTCTTCTTTGCGTGCTCCTATCCCCGACGGTTGTCTCGTCCTTATTACAAATAATAGACCACCACAGATTGTCGCCGATGGCATCTGCTTTGCCAATGGTGTCTCTCTTGATCCAGAGGAAAAATTTGTTTATGTGGCTGAGACCATGATGAGCCGCATCCTGCGTTTCCCTATAAAAGAAGATACTTCTCTGGGCGAGAGGGAAGTTTATGGTCCACAATCTCTCGGCCCCAATGGGTTTCCCGATGGCATTGCTTTTGATGAAGCAGGGAATCTCTGGATAGCTTTCCCCGCTGCAAACGCAATCGGTTATATAGATCCCGATGGCAAATTGCAAAAATTTGTAGAAGATCCGGAAGGAAAGATTATGCGTGCTCCGACAAATATCTGTTTCGGCGGAGAAAACAGAAGGACAGCTTTCATCGGTAGCCTGGGCGGAACCAATATTCCCTGTTTTGAAGTTCCTTATTCAGGCGCTAGATTGATTCATCAGGTACTCTAACATTTATTGTTCAACTTACCAATTCCGCAAGCGCAGCGGAATTGGTAAGTTGAACAATCCCGCGCAGCGGAGGGTTTAATACCCGTGATTCTGTATTTTTAAAATTCAACCGTTATAAGAACGGTAATAAATTTTTCATAGGAGGATACACATGAGCTACAGTAACATTATTGTTTCCACAAAGGATTTTGTAACCACCATCACTCTCAACCGTCCACCCACAAACTCAGTTAATCTTGGCGTCCGTGAGGAGTTATTTCAGGCTGTAACCGAGCTGGAAAAAAGCAAGGAGACCAGAGTCGTCATCATTACCGGAGCCGGTGAGAAAGGGTTTAGCGCAGGGATGGATCTTTCGGATGTGGCAAATATTAATAAAGGGCCTGAAGGCAACAAGATTATGAATGCCATCTCCAGTTCTAAAAAACCGTATATAGCTGCCATCAATGGGTATGCTCTAGGCGGGGGCTGCGAAACAGCACTGGCCTGCCATTTCCGCTTTATGACCGATAATCCCAAAGCGATGATCGGCCTTACTGAAGTCAATCTGGGCATCATTCCCGGCTGGGGCGGCGTCCAGCGCCTGCCGAGAGTTTTGGGCAAATCCAAAGCCCTCGATATAATTCTTTTCGGCAAAAAGATCACCGCGCCGGAAGCTCTGGCAATCGGTCTTGTAGACAAAGTTATTCCTGCTGCTGATTTGATGAAAGAGGCTGAGGCATTTGCTTCGCTGTTGGCTAAACGTCCGCCACTGGCAGTAGCGGCAGTTCTGGAAGGCATGAGCGTCGGTTTGGATAAGGGCATCGACGAAGGGCTGCGTATTGATTCGGAATGGATAGCCAAGCTTGTAACCAGTAAAGACGCCATGGAGGGCATAACCGCCTTCCTGGAAAAACGCGAGCCGAAATTCAGCGGAGAATAAAAAAGAAGATCAGCTAATTTAACAGCGCACAGACCGGCGACTCCAAAACATGGTGAGTTGCTGGTCAGCGCTGTTTTTTTATAAAAAACCCTCAAAAAGGAAAAGCTACAAATGAAAAGATCCACCGGTAATAAATATCCTCCTGTAAATACCATTACCGACAAGGAACGTATCGGTATGGTCAAAGAGATTTTCTCAACAATCACAAGTAAATATGATTTTTTGAACCATTTTTTGAGCCTTCGCCGCGATATAGCCTGGCGTCGTTTTGCCACAAATAAAATGTGTTTTTTTAAAACCAACAGGTATCTTGATGTTGCTTGTGGAACAGGAGATTTATCTATTGCCGCCGCATTGGAACATCCGCAGATAAATATTGTGGGAATAGATTTTGTCAGAGAAATGGTGCAAGCAGGGAAAAGTAAAATAGAAAAGCAAAATATGACGGGAAAAGTAATGCTTATGTTGGGTGACGCGTTGCACATCCCCTTTAACGACAGCACATTTGATGTTACCGGAATCGCTTTTGGAATCAGAAACATTCCCCAAAGGGAACAAGCGCTGAAAGAAATGCTACGCGTGACCATACCAGGCGGACAAATAATGGTTCTGGAGATGACCTTTATACAGAACAGATTCTTTAAACTTCTTTACTCTGCTTATTTAGATTATTTGCTTCCCTTGTTTGCAAAAATATTTTCGGCAAATCCCGCAGCTTATAATTATCTTGCCGATTCTATCATTAACTTTCCGTCGCCGGATCAATTCGCCCGCATCATGCAAGATACCGGCATGATTAACATCGAAAAATATCCGCTTACTTTCGGTGTCACCTGGCTGCACATTGGAATAAAACCTGAACGAAACTAATACCACGTTGGTTTCAAATAAAATATGAATTTTTTAAAGCAACGTGGTATTAATAATTGTCTAGGCAGATATTAGCAGGAGGTGCTGCATGATGAAAGGTAAAGAGCGGATTATTACCGCTCTAAGTGTTAAACAACCCGACCGTGTTCCTCTTTATATTCATGGTATTAATGAGGCTCCGATTATTGGTATCGGTAAGCACATAACCGATGGCCTGCCTGAATCCAGGCAGTTTCATGAGATGAACGATGCAGAAAAAATGAAACTGCTGGATACTCTATTTCTTATTCACGAAGTATTCGGCGTGGATGGATTCACCTCTTTCGAAATTGGTCACGAAACTGAAATCAGCAAGACAGAAGTTAAAGATGACTGGAGCGTTATCTACAGACGGAATCCTCACGGTCTGCCGGTTCCCATTGAGCATCCTTTAAAGGATGCAAATGACCTTAATAGCCTTCACATACCTGAACCGAACCGAGCGCATTTGATGTTGCTTGACCTTGCCAGAGAGCGATTTAAAGGAGATATCGCGCTTTTCTGGTTGATGCGAGGAGTCTTTGTGCGGAGTTGGAGACTAACCGGAATGGAAAACTATATGATAAAAATGTATCAGGAGCCGGAGTTTATTCATCGTATTTCGGCCATGGTAACAGAATATAACCTGAAACAGCTGGATATGCTGGCAGCAGCAGGTATTGACGTGCTGGTTGTCGAAGATGATATTGCCGCGACAAACAACCTCCTGATCTCCCCGAAACATTTTAAGGAATTTGTAAATCCGTACAACCGGAAACTAGTGGACCGCGCCCACAAACTTGGCCTGAAGGTTGTGCGCCACAGCGACGGCAATCTCTGGTCAATTATGGACGTCCTTATTGAAGCAGGATATGATGGGCTTAATCCTCTGGAACCACAGGCGGGCATGGATCTGAAAAAGCTCAAAGATGCCTATGGAGATAAGATTTGTCTGCTTGGCAATATTGACTGCAAAGAACTTCTTTGTTCAGGAACTCCAGAACAGGTTGAATTTGCGGTTAAACAAGCCATTGAAGTTACAGCAAAGGGCGGAGGTTACATTCTCTGCGATTCCAACTCCCTTCATCCGGGAGTCAACCCTGAAAACTGTATTGCAATGTTTGAGGCGACAAAAAAATATGGACTCTATTAATAACTCTTCAGCTCCGAAAACTAGCGCGTTGCTATCGTCCCCCTATTTCATTTTTACCCTTCTTTTTCTGCTCTACATGTTTGACTACATGGACAGGCTCGTTATAGTCTCTCTTTTCCCCTTTCTCAAACTGGAATGGGGTATGACGGACACTCAGTGCGGGTTGCTCGTATCCGCTGTGTACTGGTCGATTCTTATATTTACCCTGCCTGTGTCTATTCTTATCGATAGGTGGAGCAGAACCAAAAGTATAGGGTTAATGGCCGTCTTGTGGAGTGTTGCCACCCTTGGATGCGCATTTACGAAAAACTTCGGGCAGCTTTTCACGGCCAGAACTGCCATCGGCCTTGGCGAAGCAGGTTATGCCCCGGGCGGCACCGCCATGATCTCAACTCTGTTCCCAAAAGAGAAAAGGGCGAAAATTCTGGGAATCTGGAATGCCTCTATCCCTTTAGGAAGCGCTCTGGGCATCGCCTTAGGTGGAATCATTGCGGATCATTTCGGCTGGCGGCACGCATTTGGATTGGTTGCCATACCCGGCATTATTCTGGCCTTGCTGTTTTTCTATGTAAAGGATTATCAGACCATCGCGCTTATCAGGTTTACAGGCAGTGGAGATGAAAAGACGCAATCAAAAATGCGGTGGACAGAAATCGCCAGGCATTTATTGGGCAATAAAACGCTGCTATTCAATAACCTCGCGTTTGCCGCCAATACATTTGTTACCACGGCACTGCTGACATGGCTTCCCAGCTATTTTCAAAGACTGGAAGGAATATCCATGAGCAAGGCCGCGACAAAAGGGGGAGCAGTAATGCTCCTTGCTATAATCGGCGCGCCTTTGGGAGGTTATCTGGCGGATAGATGGCTGAAAAGAAGACGAAACGCGAGGCTTCTTTTCCCTTCGTTGTCCTCATTCGTGACGGCAATTCTGTTTTTTATAGCGTTTAGTTTTTTCCGTGGTAACATTCAATATGTGGTCTTGCTTGCCGCGGGCATCGCCGCGGTTGCTTTTGTTCCGGCCGCTGTTGCCGTGACCCAGGATGTTGTCCATCCGGGCGTAAGGGCGGTATCGCTTAGCTTGTGTGTCATCATCCAGCATATCCTTGGTAGCGCGCTGGGTCCTCCCGTTATCGGCGCCTTTTCCGATGCCTTCGGGCTGGAAACAGCAATGGTTTTCCTGCCTGCGTTTGCGGCGCTTGCCGGGGTACTCTTTTTTATCGGATCATTTTTCTATGACGCGGATGCACGGCTTGTTGAGAAAATGGAAGCTTTAAAGTAGGGCAATTGACTTGTTTTATCTGGAAAAGAAAAATATAAATCGGTGATGCCAGGATTAATTCATAATCAACCATTTGCTAAATCTTTCATTTATTGGTGCTAGAGCTTATATCGGCATCCTTATATTGCGATAGAGGCAATTTTGCATATCGCAAGTCTTGCATGCATAAGAATTTAAACTGATATTCTTACCAATTCCAATAATTCCGCTTACTGATTTTAGGGGATACATAAGAGCTGTATTTGATAATCTTATTCCACAAAAATTATCAGGCAGCAAAGAAAATAGTTTGTGTTGTTCGGATACATTCCAGCTACAATATCCCGGACTAAACCGATTGGATATTTTTAATCCTGTAGCGGTTATTTGTTCAGATAACATAAATTGTATTTTATCCATAGCAGTCTCAACGACTTCCGAGCCAACTACATCAACAACATAACCTGTTGTCAGGTCGCCTTCCGCCATAAGTTTTTTTGACCAATCGCTAATCTCATGCCCCGCGGTGCATACAAATACAGCTATTTTCTCGGAACTTTCTACTTGCTTGTAAACAATTTCATGAAGATTGAAGTCAATTTTATCAACGGATAAAGAGTAGGTGTTTTGGTTAAAGCTAAGCTCATCTTTAATTATAAATCCACCTTGAATATTACAATAATCAGCGACACGGGAAAATATATTGTCGATTATTTGTATTAATTGTTTTGGTGCAGCTCCTGGTTTATATCCCATAAGGCTGTGTAGCCTTGCTCGAGTAATTGCCAGTTCGTTAAAGGAAAATCGATACGTAAAAACTTTATTAATTAAATCTGCTTTATTCATCTAGTAATTCCGCGAACAATTTATATTTTTATTTAATTTAGATCGGTATCTCGCTATTGTCAACATCCAAAACCAGGAGAGGGCACTTTCTCCTTGACAATGATCTGACGCTTAATTATAAACTTTTGGCACAGCAACACAATACCTTTAAGGAGAGTATCAAAATGATGACTCACAAGCAAAGGATTCTTAAGGTGATGAGGGGGGAGATGGTCGATGTAATACCATTCGTGCCTAGATTGGATCTCTGGTGGTTGAGCAACGCAACGAGAGGTACTCTGCCCAAAAAATATGAGGGCATGATGCCGGATGACATATCGCGTGCGGAGGGTTGGCCACTTTACCACATGGTTCCGAATTTTGCTGATGTGAGCAGTATGGACGATGTTCTTTATCGGGCCATAGGTCTTTTCAATTTCAAGCAATCCGCATACGGATGGAAATTTTCTGATAATATCAAAGTGGTGACGGTGACAGACGAGAAAGGCATGCAAACCATAGAATATCATACGCCTGTGGGAGTGGCACGGACAATAGGGGGGCTTACTGATGCAGGAAAGCGTTCAGGTTCTTCTTTGGGATGGGTGCAGGAACATATTATAAAAAAAGTTACCGATTATAAAATCGTCGGATGCCTATTTGAAAATATCGAGGTTTTTAAACAATACGATACCTGCAAGGAGTATATAGATAAAGTAGGGGAAGACGGTGTCGTTGCTGTGGGTGGACCAACATTGGCGGCATCACCGATGCATATGATTCAAAAGGATTTAATCGACACAACCAAATTTTTCTATGATTACAAAGATAATTATCGTGAAATCAGGGAACTGGCGGATAAGATAGAAGTTTATTTTAACAAAGTTCTCGACATCGTCGCGGACTCGCCAGCTGAGGTCGTGTTATGGGGGGCAAATTATGACGATATGATAACCTACCCGCCATATTTCGATAAAGAAATAAGCCCGTGGTTGAGAAAAGTATCTGCCGCACTGAGCAGTAAGGGGAAAATATTTGTGACGCATACCGATGGAGAAAATTTCGGGCTTATGGACGCGATTCATAATTGTGGAGCTAATGTTGCCGAATCAGTAACGCCTTATCCCATGACGAAAGTAAAGATAGAAGAATACTACAGAAGGTGGAAAGATAAAATCACCATCATGGGAGGAATACCGGAAAGTATGCTGCTTGAGGTTTCCATCGGCAAAGATGAATTCGAAGCTTTTCTTGACGGGTGTTTCAGCGATTTGATGCCCGGAGATCGCCTTATTTTCGGAACGGCGGATTCAACTCCTCCGGATGCTTCATTTGATCGTCTGCGACGAATATCAGATCGTATAGAGAAAGAAGGATGCCTCCCGTTGGCGGGTAAGAAACGTTCACAGGTCATACAAAAAAGCAGCGAAACATTAAATGCCCCGGTAACGAAAAAGGAGAATGAAAAGGCTCTAAAGAAAGGTGCTGGACTGGATGAGAAAGCAGATCTGTATATAGAATTGCTTAGACAAATAGCGGTAAAAGTCGAAGAAGGAGATACAGCTTCAATTAAAACATTGGTAGAGCAGTGCCTGTTACAAAATATTTCCCCCGGGGATATTTTGTATAAAGGGCTTGTAGCAGGTATGGAGCCGGTAGGCGTTAAATTCAAGAAAAACGAAATATTCATTCCGGAAGTCCTTCTTGCTGCGCGCGCAATGAAGGTTGGTCTCGAGCTTATCAAACCGAAACTTGCCGAGA
>JBAXON010000121.1:0-9249 GCA_037133255.1 Deltaproteobacteria bacterium | reverse complement strand
TGAATATGTTCACATAATTTTTCCTCTTCGGCAAAACAATTTATTAACTCCTCAGATAGATCACGGGGATGCGATGTCATAAATCGAATTCTTTCGATCCCGGTAATTTTGCCGATTTTTTTAATCAAAGCCGTAAAATTCAATCCATTGCCTAAAGTCTTGCCATAGGAATTAACATTTTGCCCTAGAAGCGTGACTTCCCTGATGCCGCAGTCAGCAAGTTTTCTGATCTCTTCAATGATTTCATCAGGCGGTCTGCTTATTTCCGGACCGCGCAGATAAGGCACCACGCAGTAGGAGCAGAAGTTATTACATCCCTGCATGATCGTGACAAATGCGATCACAGAACCGCTTGCAGGCGGCGCATAAATTCCAATCGAGTTTAGTGATTTAGAAAAATCAACATTAGTAATTTTTTCTCTTTTATTTTCAACAGAGGCTATCATTGCCGGCAACCGATGGATATTGTGTGTACCGAAAACAAAATCCAAATGCGCAACCCTTTTATGAAATTTTGTACCCATATGCTGCGCCAGACACCCGCCCACGCCAATAATCAATTCCGGATTTTGTTCTTTTAGCTTACTAAGCCTTCCCAGTTCACTATAGACTTTGTGCGCCGCTTTCTCCCTGATGGAACAAGTGTTGAACAGGATCAAATCTGCCAGTTTAACATTATCAGTTAATTTATAACCGTTATCCGCAAGCAAAGCCACCATTTGTTCGGAATCGTGCACGTTCATCTGGCAGCCAAATGTTTGTATATACAAGAATTTGTTTTTCATTTTCACACTCATTAAATTTGCGGATAGCCTTAATATTTCAATATAAGTTAGTCAATAGATTTTTAAGATAAGTGCTTATACCAAGTTGCTTTCAAAATAAATTATGAATTTTTGAAATCTTACTTGGTATTATGAATTTGTTAGCCACGACACAGAATATTACTCAAATTTCCGAATTCTGAGACTGACAGGGTTTCTCCCCTTCTTTTGCTGTCTATCCCGGCTACTTCCAGTGCCGATTTTAAGTCAGCCTCCGACAATTTTTCCAGCAATTTTGATCTCTTCAAATTATTGATTAACATTTTCCGGCGCTGAGCAAACGCAGCTTTCACTAAGCCGGTAAAAAATATTTCATCCTGCAAATGGACAAAAGGTTTTTCCCGGAAAGTGCCTTTGACTACGGCTGATTCAACTTTTGGCTGTGGATAAAAGCAGGTTGAAGGCACATCAAATATTTTTTCAACAGAGGCAAACATTTGCAGAATCACGGAAGGTACACCATAAATTCTGTTATTAGGAACGGAAACAAGGCGTTGCACAATTTCTTTTTGCAACATCAGCATAAAGTCGCTGATGACCGGACGGAAAGACAACAACCGGAAAATTAAAGGACTGGATATGTTGTAGGGGACATTACCGATTACCTTAATCTTGGACTTATATGTTTCTGATATTGAATTAAAATCAAATTTTAATATGTCCCCGGAATGAACTTCAACATTATCATAACTCCCTAGTTTATCTTTTAATACCTCAACCAGATTCCGATCTATTTCTACGGCAATAACTTTTTTTGCTTTCCTGGCAATACTCTCTGTCAATACGCCGATACCGGCACCGATTTCCACTACGATATCATCCTGAGAAATGTCTGCCGCATCGCTAATTCGATTAATGACATTAATATCGATAAGAAAAGACTGGCCTAATTTTTTATTCGGCTTGATGCCATATTTAGAAAGAATTTCTTTGGGTGTGTTCATAATTTTTTTTTCAAGGATGAGCGACCAGTGGCCAGCGCGATATCGCATTTAAATCCAGAGAGTCACGATGTCCGTTTTTCAGCATAATTTCGCCGATTGCCGCGATCATGGCCGCGTTATCCGTGCATAAAACCACCTGCGGAATAAACAAATCAACTTTGTTCTTTGCTGCAACCTCAGCAAACTTTTCACGCAATCTGCCGTTTGCTGCTACTCCGCCGCAAACAACTACTTGTCTAATGTCATTATCCCGCACTGCCCGCATAGTCTTTTCTACAAGAACATCAACAATTGCCTCCTGATAACTGGCTACAACATCCGGCAATTGGGTTTCTTCAAAATCCCGGCCACGTTTTTTGAGCATTGTAAGCAAAGAGGTCTTCAATCCGCTGAAACTGAAATCGGGAGAATCTTTCATAGCGCGAGGAAAAGCTATCGCCTGCGGGTTGCCGCTTTTTGCCATCTTATCTATCACTACACCTCCCGGATATCCGAGATTAAGAAGCTTTGCCGCTTTATCAAACGCTTCCCCGGCGGCATCATCTCTTGTCTGGCCCAGCAATCGGAAATCATGATAATTCAACACCCGGTAAATATTAGTATGTCCACCCGAAACCACCAAAGCCGCGAAAGGAAATTGAGGTACTTTTTCGGCAAGAAACGCAGCGGTAATGTGCCCTTCCAGGTGATTGACCCCAACGAAAGGAATATTTAGGGCATAAGCCAGCGCCTTGGCTGTAGCCAAACCGATAAGAAGTGATCCTATTAATCCCGGACCTCGTGTTACCGCAATCCCTTCAATTTCTTTAAACCCAATTCCGGCATCAGATAAAGCCTGCTCGATTGTCGGGTTAATTGCTTCGATATGCTTTCGCGAAGCAATTTCCGGAACAACACCGCCATATTTGCTGTGCGCCTTGGTTTGCGATGCAATTACGTTGGAGAGCATTTTTCCGTCTTTAACTACTGCCGCAGCTGTTTCATCACACGATGATTCAATTCCAAGAACTAACATGATATCCTTTTCCTGCTTTCATTTTCTCTTTGCTAAAAAAGAATAATCTCTATATAAAAGCAATGACGATTTGTAAACATACTTTTGTTCGCAATTCTTTGATTGGAAAACAGCAATGGAATTTAAAACAGATTTCTTAATTTTGGGCAGTGGCATCGCGGGCTTAAGCTTGGCCATCAAGGCATCGGCACTGGGTAGCGTCGCCATAGTAACCAAAAAAGAAAAAACAGAATCAAACACCAATTACGCGCAAGGCGGAATTGCCGCCGTCACCGATAAGACTGATAGCTTTGATGAGCATATTCAGGATACCCTGATTTGCGGGGCAGGTCTTTGTAAAAAGGACGTGGTCGATTTTGTTGTTAAAGAAGCACCTCCAAGGATTCAGGAACTCATTGACTGGGGCGTCAACTTCACTAAATCAGAAATTCCTCCTCACCTTTATGATTTGGGCCAGGAAGGGGGCCATCACCGCAGGCGGGTATTGCATGCCAAAGACCTCACCGGCAGAGAAATAGAGCGGGCGCTAAATGATAAAGTTTCTGCATTAGGCAATGTTCATATTTATGAAAACCATATCGGCATCGACTTGATCATCCAAAAGGACATCTCCGGAAAACTGACATCCTGTCAGGGCGCTTACGTTTTGGATATCAACAATAAAGAGATTCATACATACCGCGCCAAATACACAATCTTATCCACCGGAGGCGCGGGTAAAGTATATCTCATTACAACAAATCCCGATATTGCGACGGCAGACGGCATTGCCATGGCATACCGAGCCGGCGCTAAAATCGCGAACATGGAATTCATCCAGTTTCATCCGACCTGTCTTTACCATCCTGACGCCAAAGCATTTCTCATCAGTGAAGCCGTCCGCGGTGAAGGGGGCATTCTGAGGCTAAAGAATGGAGAGACATTCATGGAAAAATATCATCCCATGAAAAGCCTCGCCCCTAGAGATATTGTCGCCAAAGCAATCGACACGGAAATAAAGCAATTGGGAGATGAATACGTACTTCTTGATATAACTCACCGTGAACACGACTTTCTTATTGATCGCTTTCCCAATATTTATAACAAATGCCTTGAGTTTGGAATTGATATAACCTCTGACCCGATACCGATCGTTCCGGCCGCGCATTATATCTGCGGCGGCGTTGATGTGGATGATTTTGGCAGAACATCCATTGCCAATCTTTATGCCTGCGGTGAGGTATCGTGCACCGGATTGCATGGAGCTAACCGTTTGGCCAGCAACTCCTTACTGGAAGCCGTTGTTTACTCCCATCGCGTCTATACTGATATTTCCCGGCACTATAATAAAATGAAACAAAGTGAGAATAACATTCCCCCGTGGGATGCAAGCGGAACTACGGAAAGTGACGATAGCATTGTTGTCACGCACAACTGGGATGAAATAAGAAGATGTATGTGGAATTATGTGGGCATTGTCCGATCCGACAAAAGACTGGAAAGAGCGACACGCCGAATAGATCTTATCCAAAAAGAAATCCATGAATATTACTGGAACTTCAAGCTCACCAAAGATCTTATCGAACTGCGCAATATCACTACAGTCGCCAAACTGATTGTCCGGAGCGCTTCTGCCAGGAAAGAAAGCCGTGGTTTGCACTATAATATGGATTATCCTGATACACGAGATGATTTTAAAAAAGACACAATTATTGTCAGAGAGTAGATTTTTCCCCAAACACCCGATTAAAGATAAAATCTAAATTCTTCAGAAAATTATTCACATTGAAAATTGCTGCCAATTCTTTTTTGGGCAGGTATTTAGTAACTGTGGAATCCGCCTCCAGCAAAGCCCTAAATTCCAAACCTTCCTGCCAGGATTTCATCGCGTTATTCTGGACGATAGTATATGCGTCTTCTCTGGTTGTGCCTTTTTCAATCAGCGATAACAACACCATTTGTGAAAAAATAACACCGTGTGTCATATTTATATTTTGGATCATTCTTTCCGGATATATCACCAACTTATCCATCATATTTTTAAATCGGGACAACATAAAATCAAGAACAATTGTAGCATCCGGCCCGATGACCCGCTCCACGGAAGAATGGCTGATATCCCTTTCATGCCATAGTGGGATGTCTTCAAGCGCGGCAACCGCGTAAGAGCGTATCAACCTCGCCAATCCGGACATATTTTCCGAAAGGATTGGATTGCGTTTATGCGGCATGGCCGAAGATCCTTTCTGACCGGGCGAAAAATATTCTTCAGCTTCTCTAACTTCTGTTCTTTGCAGAAGCCTTATCTCCTGGGCAAACTTATCGAGCGAAGACGCAATAATAGCAAGCGCTGTAAAGAATTCCGCATGCCTGTCGCGCTGAATAATTTGAGAAGAAACTGGCGCAGGCTTTAACCCAAGCTTACTACAAACATATTCTTCCACAGACGGATCGACAAAAGAAAATGTGCCTACAGCGCCGGATATTTTACCGTAGCTGATTGATTCTTTGGCCTGGATAAGACGCTGGCGATTGCGCTGCATCTCCTGATACCACAGGGCCATCTTCAGACCGAAAGTGATCGGTTCGGCATGAATTCCATGTGATCTGCCAATCATTAACGTGTTCTTATGTTCGAGTGCTCGCCTTTTTAAAATTCCCAATAACTGATCAATATCTTCCAGCAAAATTTCAGCCGATTCTTTCAATTGAACGGCAAGCGCGGTATCCAGCACATCGGAAGAAGTCAACCCCATGTGAATGAAACGTCCATCGTCACCGACTTTTTCCGTAAGGGATGTTAAAAAAGCAATTACGTCATGCTTTGTAGTCTTTTCGATCTCATCGATGCGCTCAACTCTTATAGAAACATTATCTTTAATATTTTTTAGCGCGCTTTGGGGTATTTTGCCAAGGTTAGCCATTGCCTCACAGGCAAATATTTCAACATCCAGCCATTTCTTATACCTGTTCTCCGGACTCCAAATCTTTGTCATTATCTCGCGGGAATATCTCGGTATCATCGGTTTCTCCTCTAATTTTTAAATGACTCTAAATTTACATCTACACAGCGCACGCTGAATGCCGGCCGGGAAGTAATTCCATTTTGTATTTGCGAACCGGAATATCTTGGAGCGTTAACTTGCTTTTAATTTCTTTTAAAGGCACTATGGAGCTACCCATATCCAGTGCGGATTTGAGAAGTTGCTTGAATTTTTCGTTGAAGATACCACCTTCTACTTCGGCATGAACGGGCAAAACATGTGTGTCACCGGATTTAATCAGTTCGCTGATAATTGATACACTTTTTTGCGCGTCAATTTCCTCAAAGCAGGGCAAATCAGATGGGATCTCCGGGAGATTGGCGATTTCGTGGATGAACAGGGTTTTAGCGCGAGTGCAGCTCAAGTATTCAAACTTGTATTCTTTGATTATTGCCATTACCCGATCATCAATGAGCCAGGAAGGCGCGCCGAAGGCGGTAGGCTTATTTCCGGTTAATTTCTCAAAACCGGCAATACCTTTGGCAAACCACTGCCGAATCCAGCTTTCGGATTTATTCGCAAGTTCATCCTGCCAGCGGCGGTGATCCCAGGCATGAAACTGGACTTCATGGCCTGCTGCAATTATATCTTTCACAATTTCAGGGAAGGATAACGCGATCATGGGTGCCGGAAGCAATGTGCCGTATAGCGCGGTTTTCCAGCCATAGAGAGCAGCAGCTTTTGTCCGCATCATCTTCCTTAAAAAAAGCGGATTCTTGATTAGCTGTAATGCCGCACGTCCGGAATTATCCGGACCAATGCGTAAGAAAAATGTGCATTATAAGTTGAATTCCTTTAATGTCTGCAAAAGACAGGGCACGCCGTTTTTCATGCCCCAGTAGGTATCAACATCTATTTTTAATCCGAGCATTGGCAAAAGGATTTCTCCCTCATAGAGATTGCCACGTTCACTGCCGTGAACTCGCAATGACAAAGGTACAATAATATTTTATATCTCGGCGTCTTTGTTTTCTTCTAAAAATGAATTAAGCGTCAGACGCATTGATTCTTCCAACCCTATTTTCGGTTCCCAATTCAAAAGTTTTCTCGCTTTTTCAATACTGGGTTTGCGCGTGTAAATATCCTGATAGCCTTTGCCGTAAAAGCTATCAGCGGAAACATCGATTATCTCTGAATAGGTTTGATCATTTTTGTGATCAGGATGTTCCTGGAATAGCTTCTTTAATATATGGGCCAGTTCCTTCACCGAGCATTCGTTTTCAGGATTGCCGATGTTGATAATCTGCTCTTTGCAAATATCATTTTTATTTTCCAGTATTTTCATCAGCGCGGCAATTCCATCATCAACATAAGTAAAACAACGCTTTTGTTTTCCGCCATCAACCAGATTTATCGGCCGTTTCAAAAACAGTTCCGCGATAAATTGCGTGACAACACGGGAGCTGCCTTCCTTTGCCGTATAGAGAGAATCGAGCCGCGGGCCTAGCCAGTTAAACGGCCTAAACAGGGTAAATTCCAACTGCCCCCTTGTCCCGTAACCATAAATTACGCGATCAAGAAGTTGCTTACAGCAGGAATATATCCAGCGTTCTTTATTTATCGGGCCTACTACCAGAAAGCTTTCATCCTCTTTGAATTCAGGATCATTGCATGCTCCATATACTTCAGATGTTGACGGGAAAACAACCCGCTTATGATATTTGACGCATTTCTTGATGATATCTACATTCATCTCAAAATCAAGATTATACACGGCAATCGGATCTTCGACATAAAGCTTCGGTGTGGCGATAGCCACAAGTGGCAAGATGACATCGCATTTTTTTATTTGCAGTTCAATCCATTCCCGATTGATGCCAATATCTCCTTCCATGAAATGAAAATTAGGATTATTCAGAACCGTGCCCAGGCGGTCTGTGCCTAAATCCATACCGTAAACTACCCAATCTTTTTTCTCGGCCATAATCCTGTTGACCAGATGATGACCGATAAATCCGTTTACTCCCAGTATCAATATCTTCATGTTAGCTTTTTCACCTTCCCTTGTCGGAAATATTCAACTATTTGCGGACCTGTAAAACACTTTCCCTGTATTTCAATTTCCAGAAGCTTTATAGCATTTTTTCCAGTTTGCACAAGTACATCTTGAGAACTGATTTCCACATCTCCTGCAACCGCGCTATTATTGCATTCCTGTGATTCAGCCCACCAGATAATTATCTTCTCCTCATTTACCATTAAAGCAAACGCGCCCGGATATGGCCTTGTTACACCACGAACTAAATTGTATATTTCGCTGGCAGATTTTTTCCAATCAATGCGTCCATCTTCCGGACGTCTGCCACCATAATAGCTGCCTGCTTTCAAATCCTGCTTTTGCCGTGGTATTTGACCACTCTTTATCAATGGCAGTAACTCATCCAAAAGATCTTTAGCAGCCTCGCATAGCTTGTCATACAAAGTTTTTGCGGTATCCGATAAGTCTATTGCGACAGCTTTTTGGCCGACGATATCTCCGGCATCAGGTTTATCGATCATATAATGCAGGGTAACACCGGTTTTCTTTTCGCCTTTAACTAACACCCAGTTGACCGGACACCTTCCCCGATAGTCAGGCAAGTAAGAGCCGTGTAAATTAAACGCTCCGATCTTAGGCAGATTGAGGATTTCGCGACAAATCATCTTCCGGTAATAAAAAGAAAATATTATATCCGGATTAACTGCGGCTATTTTTTCAATCCACTTTAGTGAACTGACTTCTTCGGTTGTATATACCCCGATATTTTTTTGCTGTGCCCAATTTTTTACGGAACCAAACCAGCAATTTTCGTCCGGATCATTCTCATGAGTAAAGATAGCCTTAATATCGAATCCGGAATTAAATAGTGCCGAAAGCCCGGCAATACCCATATTGTGATATGCAAATACAACTGCCTTCATCTTATTTCTCACTGATTATTTGTGGATTATTTGTCATGTACCTTTTCGATCACATACTCCGGTCTTTTGCGCACTTCCCGATAAATTCTACCGATATATTCACCAATCACACCTAAGGCAAAAAATTGCAGGCCAACAAAGACAAACAGTACCGCGAACAGAGTGAATATTCCTTCCGCCGCCCAACGCGCTCCGTAAGCAAGCCTTGCTATTGCCAGAAAAGTTCCGAAACAAACTCCCAGCAGAGACATTAAAACACCGCCGTACATAAGCAGCTTCAAAGGCAAATCCGAAAAAGACGCGACTAAATCGAATTGCAGACTAATCAATTTTCTCAGTGGATAATTTGATTTACCACCATGCCTCTCTTCATGCGCGACTTCAATTTCTGTGACACGCTTGGCAAAAACCATAGCCAGTGCCGGGATAAAAGTAGCATGTTCATGACATTGAATCATACGCTCAACTACTGTAAGCTTGTATGCGCGCAGCATGCAACCCCAATCACGCATATTGACTCCGGTAATTTTTCGTGCGACCAT
>JBAXON010000120.1:0-9250 GCA_037133255.1 Deltaproteobacteria bacterium | reverse complement strand
CTCTACCGTTGTTTCCACCCGTGTACTTTCGCCAAAATATGCTGTCCTCTGGGCGGCTTTTTTTAACTTTGCCGCTGTTTTTTTTGTAGGCACACAAGTCGCCCACACCGTAGGTAAGGGCATAATCCATTTGGATGTTGTAGACAACCTTTTGATCCTATCGGCTTTGAGCGGTGCCATTATCTGGAATATAACCACCTGGTACTACGGTCTTCCCAGCAGCTCTTCTCATGCTTTAATTGGCGGACTTATCGGTGCCGCCATTGCCAAAGCAGGCACAGGATCTCTTTTTTGGCCCGGTATTACCAAAACAGCTATTTTTATCATTGTTTCTCCGGTAATTGGCATGCTGTTGGGTTTTACATTTATGATTCTTGCCATGAATTTGAGCCGTTATTCCAACCTGGCCAAATCCGATAAACTCTTTCGTAAACTCCAGCTTGTTTCCGCAGCAGTCTATTCATTGGGACACGGGATGAATGATGCCCAAAAAACAATGGGAATCATTGCAATGGCTCTTTTCAGCAGCCATAATTCCACCATTAAGAGTCTTATCGGCGACACCTTTCATATTCCAATCGGTGTTATCATTGTCTGCTATGCGATGATTTCTCTTGGAACTATGTTTGGCGGTTGGCGTATTGTGAAAACAATGGGCACGAAGATTACTAAATTACAGCCTATTGGCGGTTTTAGCGCAGAAACTGCAGCAGCTTGTTCGATTATCGGCGCGTCCGTTGCCGGCATACCCGTCAGTACAACTCACACAATAACCGGCGCCATCGTCGGTGTTGGCGCCACAAAAAGACTTTCCGCCGTGCGCTGGGGTGTTGCCGGAAGCATTGTCTGGGCCTGGATATTAACCATGCCTATTGCAGCCTTTATCTCTGCAATCACCTATTATTCCTTAAAACATTTATTCTTTTAATGTTCTATTGCAGGAGAGATTCATGCCGGAAAAGCTATTACCATTTTCTAAAAATCAAATTGCAGAAATTATCAAAAGATATCCGACTCCTTTTCATATTTATGATGAGAAATCTATTCTGGAAAACGCCCGGAATTTTAAAAACGCCTTTGCCTGGAATGAAGGCTTTAAAGAATTTTTCGCCGTCAAAGCCGCGCCCAATCCCTACTTGATGAAAATTCTCCACAAGGAAGGCTGCGGCGCTGATTGCAGTTCTCTTGCAGAATTGATTATATCCGAAAGATCAGGCATTATCGGCGATGAAATTATGTTTTCTTCCAACAACACTCCAGCTGCCGAATTTATCAAAGCACGTGAATTAAACGCCACCATTAATTTGGATGACATCAGCCATATTTCCTACCTGGAAAAATGCGCCGGATTGCCGCCCTTGATTTGTTTCCGCTATAATCCCGGCCCGCTCAAGAAGGGTAATTTGATTATAGGTCATCCTGAAGAAGCCAAATATGGATTTACGCGCGAGCAGCTTTTTGAAGGTTATAAAATCTGTCAAGAGAAAGGTATTAAACGATTTGGCATTCATACCATGGTCGCTTCCAACGAACTCGATGCCAATTACTTTGTAGAAACTGCTGAAATACTGTTTCAACTGATAGCGGATATTTCACAAAAGCTGAAAATACATTTTGAATTTGCCAATCTCAGCGGTGGCGTGGGAATTCCCTACCGGCCAGAACAGGAGCGCATTAATCTTACCGCCATGAGTCGTGGCATTAAGGAAAAATATGAGCAGATTATAATTGCCAACGGTCTTGCTCCGCTGAAGATTTATACGGAGTGCGGCCGTTACATCACGGGCCCTTACGGCTATCTAGTATCGCGGGTGTTGCATATCAAAAATACATATAAAAAATATGTAGGGCTAGACTCGTGTATGGCAAATTTAATGCGGCCAGCTCTTTACGGCGCTTATCATCACATCACGGTTATGGGCAAAGAAAATGCGCCGCATGATTCCGTCTATGATGTCACGGGATCACTTTGTGAAAACAATGATAAATTTGCCATCGATCGCGCTTTGCCCAAAATAGAAAATGGCGATATTGTGGTTATCCATGATGCCGGCGCTCACGGACATGCCATGGGTTTCAATTATAACGGCAAATTGCGCTCTGCTGAATTGCTCCTTAGAGAAAATGGCGAGGTTTTGCAAATCCGCCGCGCGGAAACAATTGACGATTATCTGGCCACTTTGGATTTTCAAAAATTAGGAAACTTTTAAATAGAGCCCGAAGGCCATCACAATATACCTTCAGTCTTCAGTCTATTCTCTATAGCTATATAATTTGCCTTTTTACGCAAAACAAGAGATAATACCGCTAAAGGGCTTGAATATGCAGGAAAACGTAATCATTCGGTGCCTGAATTGTGGCACAAAAAATCGCATTCCCCAGCAAAAATTCCAGGGTCGGCCGGCTTGCGGAAAGTGCCATGCGCCTCTGGATGACTTGATTATCCGTTGCCTTAAGTGCGGCACAAAAAACAGAATGCAGGAGGAGCATCTGCATCAGAAACCTCTGTGCGGCAAATGCGGCGAACCTCTTGTAACAACTCATCAAAAAGCAACACCTGTAGAAGTTTCAGATAATTCCTTTGCCCGGGAAGTGTTAATGTCCGATACATCGGTATTGGTTGATTGCTGGGCTCCCTGGTGCAGTCCTTGCCGCACTTTGTCACCAATAATTGATGAACTGGCATCCGATTACGCCAATGGTGTTAAGGTCGCCAAGCTCAATGTGGATGAAAATCCTGTTTCTGCATCTCAATACGGAATTAAGAGTATTCCGACCATGCTTTTATTTAAGGAAGGCAAGTTGGTAGAGCGGTTGGTCGGTGTGCAGTCGAGAGAAGAAATTGAAAAACATTTACTGTCAATAATAAAGACAAACTGATTGAGCCTCATTCCAGATGAAAAATGATCAAAAAAAGTTAGCTTATCAATGCAAGATTTTTTCTGTCTATGAAGAAACAGTTGCTCTGCCCGACGGAAGATCAGTTAAGCAAAGTTGGATAGATCATAAGCCTACTGTAGCGGTAGTTGCCGTGAACACCGAAAACAAAGTGCTTATGATTAAACAATACCGTTCTGCCATCAAAGATCATCTTCTGGAAATTCCCGCAGGAACGATAGATGGCGAAGGGGAAACTCCTTCAGTCTGTGCCCAGAGAGAATTGGCTGAAGAAACCGGCTTTAAAGCAAAGAACTTGACTCAGCTATATGAAGGCTATTTGGTTCCCGGATACTGCAATGAATATATGTACTTTTTTCTTGCGGAAGATCTTTATTATGAGCCTTTATCCGCTGATGATGACGAGTTTATTGAAGTTTTACCGACCAGTTTTGCTGAAGCTAAACAATTACTGACAAATGGGGAAATTGTTGATGCTAAAACAGCATTAGGTTTAATCTTGGCCGAAAACTACATACTTCATCTAGATGCATAAAATAAGGGGAGCAGATGCTCCCCTTATAAAAAAAGGATGGGATATTTTATTGGCTATTGGCACATACCCATTCCAGGTCCGCGTCCTTCATGGCCTCTCATGTCACCTCGTGGCCCGAATCCTGAACCTCTTCCCCAACGAGAATTTGCCATCTTTTCATTTTGTTCCGGTGTGAGCAATTTACGGATTTCCAGTTTTAATGCCGTATCTTTATCCTCTATACTGTCGCGCAGGGTTCTCATTTCTTTCTGGGCCGCATTAATCTTATTCTTATCAGGATTGGCCTGCAGCCACAGTTTGCGCAATTCCACAGATTTATCAAACATCTTTTCCCTCAGTGGTCTTACGTCCTTTAGATTAGCTGTTTGCAGTGATTCAATTTTTGTCTTCTGCTCATCGGATAGATTCAACTTCGATAATCCAACTTGACTGCAATAACCTTCACCTTTACATCCACCACACCCTCTGCCATCACGCGAACCGAAAGCAAACGCAGGTACCGTCAAAAGCACTCCCATCGCCACAACCATTAATACTAATACTAACTTCTTCATAATCAATCTCCTTTCCAGAGTTTTCGGTCTATTAAAACCATTATTTTTCAGTGATTAAATTACCATCATGATTATTTAAAAATCCGACAGATAGATACAAAGCCAGTACATATTCCATAAGCATTTTTCTCGGGACAAGTGAATAATAGCGCCCCAATAACAATCCCATGGCTATACTCAGTAATATCAATGTCAGTTTTTTCATAATCAATCTCCATCGCTGTTGCCCTGTTACAGAGCAAGGCCTGTGCCAATCAAAATTAAGCTAATTAACCACTTGTTATTAAATAATAAATTACTCACAAGATCAAATATCATTTGTTTTTTATCGCAACTTAGTGGATAATATGTATCCAGGTAAGTGTATCCACATGGGTACTAAAGAGCCAGGGAATATGGGAGATTTAAGTATGATACCCAAAGTTAAGAAAAGAATCTGGTTTAATGTCTCTATTTGGATGGTTGTCGGCGCAATCGCTGTTATGGCTGTTGTCTCCGCGGTAATGACCTTCACTCATTTTCAGCGGCAAAAGCAGCAGGCAATTGAGCTTCTGGTGGAAAAAGGCGCGACACTGATCCGGTCGTTTGAAGCTGGTTTGCGCAGTCCAATGGGTATGAAGATCGAAACATTCGGACTGCAAAAGTTACTTATGGAAACAGCCCAGCAGCCTGATATTGACTACATCATTGTCACCGATAACGAGGGCAATATTCTTGCCGATAGTGATCCTGCGCAGGTTGGGAATAAATACGGTATGGATTTGGGTATTGGAGCGCTTGCCTTATCCCGCGACATCCGGTGGCGGCAGGTTGCTAATCCTCAGGGTGCGGGCACTTTTGAAGTCTACCGTGGCTTCTTCCCGCAGGAAAGATTTGCTGAAGATGCAAAACCTGAACAAAGCAGATCCAAAGGCATAAAAACCGGTAATATGATTATTTTTGTCGGCTTGAATATGGGGGCAATTGAAAAGACCGATTCCGAAGATACTCGAAAAACGATCATCATCGCCGTGATTCTTTTATTAATCAGTTCCCTGGCCATCATTTCCCTTTTTCTGGCGCAAGCCTATCTATTGACTCGTACATCTCTTTCCCGGGTTACAATTTTCTCGGAGGCGTTGGTAAAAAATATGCCTATCGGCCTGATAGCAATGGATGAACAAGGCAAAATTGCTACCTGTAATGAAAAGGCGCAAGCGGTGTTGAAAGTTTCGTGTAGCGATGCTTTGGGTAGAGGAGCCGTGACCTTATTGCCTGCGTCACTGCAAAAAATACTTGCCGAGCTTCCAGCAAGTGGCGGCTTCCTGGAGCGGGATATTCAATTAACTTCTGCCCAAGGCAAAGAGCAAATATGGGAAGCCATTGCGGCGGGTCTTATGGATGAAGGAATCCCCGCAGGCCGAATCCTGCTACTTCGCGATGTTACGAATATTCGGCAACTGGAAAATGAAGTGACCAGAAGCCGCCATCTGAACTCCATCGGCTCGCTTGCGGCTGGTGTTGCCCATGAAATCCGCAATCCGCTTAGTTCTATCAAAGGATTTGCCGTCTATCTTAAAGGAAGACTGGCTGGCAATAAAGAAGATGAAGAGACGGCTGATATTATGATTGCCGAAACTGAAAGGCTTAATCGCGTAATTGGCCAGCTTCTTGAATTTGCCAGGCCGCTTGCGCTGAAAAAAGAAAAAATCCAGTTTGCGGACTTGGTGCAGCATTCAATAAAATTAATTGCTGCCGACGCGAAGAAAAATAAAATCAGCGTTGAAATTGATGCTGCCGAGGAAATGCCTTTGGTGGAAGTTGATCCTGATAAAATTAAGCAGGTGCTTCTCAATATTTT
Organism: Deltaproteobacteria bacterium; assembly: GCA_037133255.1. Lineage (GTDB taxonomy): Bacteria > Desulfobacterota > Syntrophia > Syntrophales > Smithellaceae > FEN-1160. Next base: position 3,423 of record JBAXON010000120.1, on the reverse strand, counting down.
TCTCAACTGCATTGCGGCGATGAAAGATGGCGGCAAACTGACAATTGAACTTGCGCTTAAGACGGATAATCTAAATGTAATAATTTCCGATAACGGCGCAGGAATTAATGAATCGGATTTACCAAAAATTTACGATCCCTATTTTACCTCGAAACCGGCGGGAACCGGCCTCGGCCTGGCGGTAGTCCAGAAAATAATGGAGGCACACGGTGGCAGGATTAATGTGGAGAGCACCATTGGCCTTGGAACAAAGGTGTTTCTTTTTTTCCCGCTAGCAAAAAATTGTCAGCTCGTCATTGCGAGAAGCCCCTCGGGCGACGTGGCAATCTAAGAAAGAGATTACCACGCACACTGGCGTGTGCTCGTAATGACAGGCAATAGAAGTTAAAGGATAAAACATGAAAATTAATCAATCAATTTTAGTTGTGGATGATGATCTTGCCCACCGCACGATGCTTCAAAAGGTGCTGGGCGGCTGGGGCTATGCTGTCAGCGAGGCGGACGACGGCTCATCGGCAATTGATGCAGTCAATAAAAGGGCATTTGACCTGATTCTGATGGACATACGCATGCTGAAAGTCTCAGGTATTGAAGCTCTCGAACAAATCAAAATTATCAATCCGGCAATTCCGGTCATTATCATGACTGCCTATGCTTCCGTTGATACAGCCGTTGATACCTTGAAAAAAGGCGCTTATGATTATCTCACCAAGCCGCTGGATTTCGATGAACTGAAAATTGCCATCAATCGAGCCACGGAGCACAACCGCCTCAAAAAAGAAAATGAATATTTAAAGGAACGGTTAGGGCAGAAGTTCGACACACAAAATATGATTGGCCGCAGCCCATTGATGGTTAAGCTTTTGGAGACAGTCGCGCAGGTAGCCGCAACGGAAGCCACCGTCCTCATTACAGGGAAATCGGGCACGGGCAAGGAAATGATTGCCAACGCCATTCATTATAACAGCCAACGAAAAGACGCGCCCTTTATAAAAATAAATTGCGCGGCGCTGACGGAATCATTATTGGAATCAGAACTTTTCGGGCATGAAAAAGGAGCTTTTACCGGCGCGGATAAAAGAAGAGAAGGGAAATTCCGGCAGGCCGATGGCGGCAGCATCTTCCTGGATGAAGTAAGCGAAATGTCCGCCGCAATGCAGGTAAAGCTCCTGCGGGTTTTGCAGGAAAGAGAATTGACAAGAGTGGGCGGTGCGGAAGTGATTGCAATCAATGTACGCGTGATTGCCGCATCCAATAAGGATCTAAAAAAAGAAATGGAGCAAAAGCGCTTTCGCGAAGATCTGTTTTATCGGCTGAACGTTGTGGCGTTGCAAGTGCCGCAGCTTTCAGACAGAAGGGAGGATATTCCACTTCTTGCGCAGCACTTTCTGGAGATGTTTGCCGCAAAGAACAAGAAAAGCATCAAAGGCTTCACGCCTCAGTCCATGGAGAAACTCGTAAAATACGCCTGGCCTGGTAATGTCCGTGAACTGATGAACGCGGTGGAGCGAGCAGTTGTTCTGTCGCGGAACGAATATATTGATGCTGACGAGCTGGCGCTGCTGATGGCGGAAACTCCGATTGCCAGCGGGAGTGATCAACTCAGCTTGCCGGGAAATATGCCGCTCGACGAAGTGGAAAAAAGAAGCATCCTGGAGGCGATCAATTCCTGCAACGGCAACAAAAGCGAAGCGGCCCGCCGCCTGGGCATCACCCGCAAAACGCTGCGGAAGAAACTGGACAAGTATGAAAGTGCCGGCTAAACATCGGCCAAAAATTAAATGGACGGTGTTTTCAATAATATCAAATCTGTTACGTATAGCTTCTACTATCAGCAAACCATCAGCCGTGAAGAAAATGCTTGATTTCACCCTGAAATAAATGATGTTATTCCATTGATCATTATGATAATCCTTTAAATACAGAATTAGAAAGGAGAAGAATATGAAAAAAATATTTTTAGCCCTGATCTTGTCAACCAGTTTACTTGTAAGCGGATGTTTGCCAATGATGTTCGTGGCAATATCCGCAGAGCAAGGAGCGCAATCACAAAGAATATTCGAATCGCAAGCAGCTACAGTTAAGACTCAGAGAGGCGTATTTTTTGAAAACTATATGGAATATCCGGGGGAAATCGGCACTGCTCCTATTATGCACATTAAAGTTAAATCTATTGCCCCAAAATCAGAAGCTGAAAAGGCAGGAATAAAAGCGGGTGATGAAGTAATAATGGTAAATGATAAAATAGTTTGTGAATACTATGACAGATCAGTTATCATCCAACCATTTTTTTCCGGGGAAGACAAACCAATAAAATTTACCATGCGACGAGATAATTATGAATATATTGCAACATTGAATCCTTTATAAACAGTATTGCCTTGAAATTCAAGACCTGGATTCCTATAATTTACCAATATCAAATCAAAGTTTTATCAGAATTTTGAAGAGGTATGCATTATTTCAGAGCAGATCATTTGACCGCGTTATGTAAAGTAGATTTTTTATGTATTCTAAAAAGCATATTTTCATCATCATTGTAATATTATATATTTTTGTTTTTGCTGGATGTGCGGCAAGAATTATCAGATCTGAATATACACCAAAACCCTCAGTCAGGTCTCTGATGATCGAAAAAGACCTTGCTTCAAAGGCTAAAAAACCAAAAATCTTTGTTTTAAAATTTCAAGACAAAAGAGTGGGTTATAGAGAAAATAATGCTGATGCATTAAAATCTAAAGGCTTATTTGAAAATCTAGATTTAAATGATGATTTAAAAAATCCTTATTTTATTTGGAAACCACGCGTGCCGGAAGAATTCAGATTTGAAACAAAAACATTATGTGATTATTTGTATGAATCGCTGATTTTTGATTTGTCTCGTTTAGGATTTAACATTGTTTCAGACAATAAATCAGGCCTGAGTTTCAAAGATATAATCAATAATAGCGAAATGATTCCGGCGAATACATCATATATTATAGGTATTGATGTTTTAATGTGTGAACCAGGTACGCATTCTAATATGTGGGATGTTGATATATTTTACCATTATTATTATCATCTAAGAATATATGATATATCAAAATCTAAAGTTTTATATGATGGTGAATTAAATCGTACTATTCAAAGAGCATCCGAGAGTCAACAGGTTACTGGTGCTTTTATGGTTGAAACACTTTTGCATGACTATTTGCCTGAAATAAATCATGATATTGCAGAAATCCTTGTGAAGTATAAATAATATGACACCGTAAAAGAATGAATGCGCAGATGAACTATTTACTTGGCTCATTAGCTAAGTCGAATACCACAATTGAAACGGTAATCCTCACTACAATTCAAAACCGCAAACCCTTGTTTAGTAGTAGTAGATGGGGACAGCAATTCCGCTGGTTCAATAATTGGCCCAACCTGGTTTCA
>JBAXON010000119.1:0-9307 GCA_037133255.1 Deltaproteobacteria bacterium | reverse complement strand
AAGGGGTGGCCGATTTGAAACGGAATCAGTGGCCGATTTGGTGCAGAATAGTCATCAAATGAAAAAAGGAGTCAACCACAAATGATTAACCCCTTTAATTTACTGGTGCGCCCAGCAAGATTCGAACTTGCGACATCCAGATTCGTAGGATACCCCCTGAGTTTTTTAACCTCCTCAAATGATTGTAACTATTGGATATATATGATAATAAAGATTGTAAATTTTAGCAGGTTTTGGCAAAGAAAGTTTTAAATCCACACCCAAAATAAGCCAGGTTCATGCAATAATTGGATACGAGCTTTCTGAATACAAGGCAGTAACTTTCAAATTTAAATTGCGGTGATGATTGCCAATGCAAGCATACAACAGCCACCGTGAAGGAAACAAAAATTGATTGACTTACCAATAGTGATAAGTTATTATATTTAATAATGTGGCATATAAGAGAACATCGAAAATTAGATAAGATTATTGAAAAGCTGCCTTTGCAAGTTGTTAAAAAATACGAGCTTTGGAAGGACATTGTCTTTCGGCATGGCCCAAGTAAATTAAAAGAATTCCCGGGATTCCATGACGAAATATTAAAAGGCAACCATTCATATCAGCGTTCGTCGCGTCTAAATTTGCAATATAGGGTTATTTACCAGGTAGAGAAGGATATTGTTACCGTATATGTAATAGATATAACGCCTCATGATTATAAAGGAGTTACAAAATGAATAAAATTAACAAAAATGATTATAAACCAGCCAAGCGACATGCTGCTTTAACAACAGGTGAAGTTATAAAAATGCTTCGTGAATTAAAGGTCTGGACACAAGAAGAATTGGCAAGACGTTGCGGTATAAACGCAAAAAATATAAGCCTATTAGAAAACGATAAAGTGGAAATTGGAAAGAAGCGCGTAGAACTAATCGCACGGGCGTTTGAAGTTCATCCAGCCATAATAATGTTTCCTGAATATGAATCAGAGGCAATTAACAAGGCAGCTTGACTTGTACCGGCATTCGAGTGGTGATTCTGAGGGAGGTAAGCTATGAAGACAGAAAAAATGACCTTGAAATTCTGTGAACCTCAGTCTGGTAATACATTTCATTGACGGTGATCTTACCAACCTGTGATTCAATGTCATTGACAACATCTTTTTCACTATCTCCAACAACCTTACAGGTAAAGGTTTGACGTGTGGACGTAATCTGATATTCAACATGATATAGATACATTCTTATATAACCCTCGTCATTGTTGATTCTCCTGATAATGAAGAATCTAATCTGTTGATATTTATATAAAAATGTCTGATTTGTTCAGTTTAGGTCAGATGAAAAATGGTGTCAAAAATGATGGTTTGTGTGTTCTTACAGGTGAGATGATTTATCAACATGGAATTAATAGAGAAATTCAGAATATTGATACAATAATAATGTTTACAAAACGTTTACAATCAAAAAAAGAGGGGTTAGACTAAACTGTCTAACCCCCTGATTTTATGGTGCGCCCAGCAAGATTCGAACTTGCGACATCCAGATTCGTAGTCTGGCGCTCTATCCAGCTGAGCCATGGGCGCAAAATATGAGATACTTCTTAATCGAAAATCTCCGTCTATTTTCTGGCGGAGAGAGCGGGATTTGAACCCGCGGTACACCTTTAAGGGGCGTACAATCGCTTAGCAGGCGATCGCTTTCGGCCACTCAGCCATCTCTCCATTTTTATCTCTATTGAATAACTTGCACACATAATTATTAGTGCAAGTTATAATTTTCTGGCGGAGGGAGCAGGATTCGAACCCGCGAATCTTTCGATCAACGGTTTTCAAGACCGCCGCCATCGACCACTCGGCCATCCCTCCAAGTCTATTTAATCATGCTTTCGGTGATTCGTTTCTTAATATCTTTCCTTCCGGCACTGCTTTTTCAGGGCGTAATTCGCTTAAGCCCTCTCATGTAGGGTTGCAAAACTTCCGGTATCAACACTGATCCGTCCGCCTGCTGATAATTTTCTAAAATAACCGCGACCGTTCTGCCTACCGCAAGTCCCGAACCATTTAAGGTGTGGACAAACTCCACCTTGCCATTATCCTTTCTGCGGAAGCGGATGGATGCCCTGCGTGCCTGAAAATCATCAAAATTACTGCAGGAAGAAATTTCACGATAGACGCTCTGCCCAGGCATCCAGGCTTCAATATCATAAGTTTTAGCCGAAGAAAAACCCAAATCAGCAGTGCAAAGACAAACCGTGCGATAAGGGATTCCTAATCTTTTGAGTATCTCTTCAGCATTTAATGTCAATTTTTCCAGCTCATCAGAAGAAGTTTCCGGTTGGGAAAATTTAACCATCTCTACTTTGTTGAACTGATGCTGGCGAATCAATCCCCGCGTGTCCTTGCCGTAAGATCCGGCTTCAGACCTAAAACATGGCGAATAAGCCACATGATAAACCGGCAGCTTATCTTCTTCCAGAATTTCATCGCGATAAATATTGGTCACCGGCACTTCCGCCGTGGGAATCAGATAGTAATCCATCCCTTCAATTTTAAAAAGATCCTCGGCAAACTTCGGCAATTGACCAGTTCCGGTCATGCTTTCTTTGTTCACCATAAACGGCGTCAATACTTCCGTATAACCATGTTCTCCCGTATGCAGATCGAGCATAAAGTTGATGAGTGCCCTCTCCAGCGCAGCTCCCGCACCACGGTAAAGCGTAAAGCGCGCACCCGTAATTTTCGCCCCGCGGGCAAAATCCAGAATATTTAAGCTTTCACCGAGCTCAAAATGCTGTTTCGGCTCAAAGCTGAAAACCGGTTTTTCACCCCAGGTCCGCACCACCGGATTATCTTCAGAACTACCACCAACAGGAACTGATTCATGCTGAATATTGGGAACCGTCAGCACAAAGGCATTGAGCTCTTCTTCCGTGACATTCAGAGTTTCATCGTATTCCTTTATCTTTGCCGATACCTGGCTCATCTTCTCAATTAACTCAGATGCGTCCTGTTTCTTTTTCTTGAGTTCACCTATCGCCTTGGAAGCATCATTGCGTTCATTGCGCAGAGTTTCTACCGATTGCAGAATATCCCGCCTTTTCGCATCCACTTCAAGAAAGCGATCAAAATCTATAGACTGACCTCTTTCGTCCATCTTTTTGCGGACAATCTCGATGTTTTGTCTTAAATATTTAATATCCAGCATTTTTTACCTTCAACCTTGTTCTGTACAGAAAATCCTAAAGCGGAAGTCACCTATCACTTTGAACAGGTGAAGTCAATAATTTTGTCCGAGGCTGTAATCCTTCACCCAGCACAGGGTATTCACAAGAGACGTTTGCGCAGGCGTCGTGCAGCGAATTGATGTCAGGAATAATCTATCGTGTTCTTAATTTGGCGCATGACTAACCAGATTTATACCGTCAAAAGGATGCACCGCCTTTATCAGGCTACTACAGTTAAGAATTTTTTAATTGCCGCTTTGCAGTCGGTAGCAGAAAATTCTCTCCTGTGACGATTTTTTTCCCGGTTTTAGCTTCTAATTCAAGCCGTGCTTTTTTAGCAATCCTTCCGCCTTTCTTACCGGCAGCCTTGTTATCTTCCATGCCAGTTGCATCAACACTTTCGGCAATCTGCCGCGTGGATAGCTCGGCTAAGGCGGTAAAAATCAGTTCCGCCTCACTCATGTGGTCACGCAGGTTTTGCGTTTTCAGCCCCTTGATTTTTTTATGCTCCTGGACAGTAACCTCCGACCATTCCCGGTGGATAATGTTTGTGAGAATGGCGTATTCCTCTTCTTTTTTTATTTGATGGTCTTTCCAGTAATCGGTGAGTTTATTGCGGGTTTCCTGCCCCATCATGCGCTGCTGTATCCACTTTTCGCTTCTGCCGTGCTGCTGCCAAAAATCCCTTGCCCTGTCCACGGAGCGCGCAGGGTCCGCCATATCCTGCATCCGTTCATAACCGACTTTGGCCAGCCAAAGTTTTATCGGCTCGGCTTTCGGGCTAGGCACCGATTGGACAATTCGCAGAATGGTTTCGGGATCAGCTACATCGGTAATCCGCATTTTCCCGTCTTCTGCAACCATTTTCAAACGGTTACATTTTGTAACCGTTTCACTCCCTTCTTTATTCAGCCGGTTTTTCAATACCTTCCAGTAATTTCTCGCCGCCTGAAAATCGGGCTGCTGGATTAAGACTTGGATAATATCAATGACGGAGAAAAACCATGTTTCGGTAGTTTCATCGTAATGTCGTCTTATTTTGTAGCCTTCAAAAACAGCCAGTGTTTTTTCCATCATCCGCTCCTTTTATTCGGCAAAACTCTCCCGCGCTCCTGTAACCGCCACATAGGTAAGATTCCTGATTTGTTCTTCCGTATTTGGCTTTATACTTAAAAAGTCAGGGTGCCTCCATCTACATATATTGATTGCCCGGTGATAAAATTTGCTGCGCCCGAGACAAGAAAAAGAACGGAGCCGACAATTTCTTCCGGTTCGGCCAAACGTCCCATCGGAATGCCTGAAGTTATCAGCTTGGCAATCTCCGGATTGGACCAGATAGGTTTGCTGAATTCCGTGCGTGTCAAAGTCGGACCTACAGCGTTAACCCGGATACCGTAGCCAGCCCATTCACGTGCCATGCAGCGCGTCAGCATCTTCAGCGCGGCTTTGCTGCAACCGTACGCGGCCATACCCGCTTCAGCCTTTTCGGCGCCCACAGTAGTAATATTGATAATCTGCCCACTTTTTTGTTCAATCATCTGGCGGGCCACAATCCTGCTTAAAAGCCAGACGGCCTTTACATTGGTATCAAACACCTTGTCCCACCCATCCTCACGAAGATCCAGCAGACCGCGCAGGAAGCTCCGGGCAGCATTGTTGACCAGAATATCTATACGCCCGAAAGTAGTCAGCGTTTTCTGTACCAGGTTTTCCAGTTGTTCATGGATGGTCAGATCGGTAACAACTGCGATGGCTTTGCCTCCCATTTTGATGATCTCTTCGGCCACCGCCTCGATCTCCTGCTGATTGCGGGCAGCTAATGCAACGGCTGCGCCGGATTCCGCAAGCCCCAAGGCGATTGCCCTACCGATGCCCTTTCCGCCTCCGGTTACGATAGCTACTTTACCTTTCAAATCGAATTTTACGCCTTCCATATTTTCCTCCTTTTATCTGATTATTTATACAATTCCTCATTGACTTCAGTAACATAATCAAGTAAAAAAACAAGTATAAAATCGGTCTAAAGGCAAAAGCGAATATGATCCGTTCAGTACTGTTAGTAACCTTAGGCACAGCTATAACGGTGTTTCTATCATTTGAATGTGTAATTTTTTCTTTTTTCTCCAATGCGGCAAACAATATTCACAAAACAGCCAATCTCTGGGCTAAAATCCTGCTGTTTATCTGCGATATAAAAGTGCAAATTATCGGCAGAGAAAATATTCTACGCGGCAAACCCCAAATCTTCATGGCCAACAACCAGAGTGATTTTGACATTTTAATAGTCTTGGCGAATATCCCCGGTCAATTCCGGTGGCTTGTAAAAAAAGAGTTATTTCAAATCCCCATATTCGGCTCGGCAATGAAAGGCGCCGGATACATTGAAATTGACATAAATGATAAAGAAAAAGCAATGCAAAGTCTTAATCAGGCTGCATTGCGCCTTCGAGAAGGAAAATCAATCATGGCTTTTCCGGAAGGCACGAGAAGCCGCCAGGGTGAAATCAAATCTTTCAAGCAGGGCACATTTTATCTGGCGATTAATTCCGGTGTTCCCATTGTGCCGATATCGATTGTCGGCAGCGGAGAGATTATGCCTAAAAGATCTCTGAAAATAAAATCCGGCAGAATAAAACTAATCATTGGCAAACCGATTGATGCGACAAATTTCCCGCTGGAAAACCGACAGGAGCTGATTGCGATTGTCCGAAATACTATCATTAAAAATTATGACAGCTTTCGGGCGGAAGGCGATAAGGGCATTAGGGATTTGGAAAAAGACATCAGGCATTAATATGATAGGCATTCTTAAAATAATATTTTTATGGCGGGGACATGGAAGAGCAGCAAACTGAGAATAAAAGAATCCGGGAAATTAAAGGCTTGGTGTGCCTTGGTCTGGCTGTGTTTCTGCTTTTGTGTCTTTTCTCGTATCATCCGCAAGATCCTTCATTTACCCGCTTTGTTGCCGATGTTCAGGCAACGCATAATTTCATAGGAATTTTCGGCTCCTACATTGCCGATTCATTAATCCGCCTTTTAGGGGTAAGTTCTTTTTTGCTACCATTGGCTTTACTGCTTTATTCGTTTATATATTTTTTACGGCCAGAACTTAACGTTGCCGCCAGCAGATTTTTTGGGTTTTTCTTTGTCGCCCTTTCGTTTGCCGGGCTTATGTCTCTTTTTGTTCGAGATGGTTTTACCGTTTATGGAGAACAGCTTCGGGCGGGGGGTATCATAGGCTACGCGGTAATCCGCCTTCTTCTTAACTATTTTAACACGGCCGGAACTTATCTTATTTTATTTATAGTTTTTCTTATCTCACTGCTTTTCACTATTGATTTTTCAGTGGTTAGCGTAACTCAGCGCCTCTATGAGTTTGCCACGGCTTTGGCTAATGCCGGCAAAAACCGCTTCACCGCTTTTATTAATCTTGCTTTCCATGGTATAAAAATAGACAGAAGTCCGCAACCTGTGATCGAAGAGAATTTAAGCGACGCTAAAAAGACAAAATCCAAGAAAGTTGAACAGACTCATTTTGATTTCACCAAAAGCAAGTCGGATGGCAAGTTTCAGCTGCCACCGTTCACACTGCTGGAAGTATCACCTCAAAAGGACACCCGGATAAAGCGCGACTATTTGATTACCAACTCCCGCATTCTGGAAAAGAAGCTCTCTGATTTCGGTGTCGAGGGCCGCGTTGTGGAAGTCATGCCCGGCCCGGTAATCACCATGTATGAGCTGGAACCGGCAGCAGGCGTAAAGATCAACAAGATAACCAATCTCGCGGATGATCTGGCTTTGGCGCTTATGGCTCCGAGCATTCGCATTTTGGCCCCGATCCCCGGCAAATCCGTAATCGGTATTGAAATACCCAACCTGAAAAGGGATCCTGTTTTTCTCAAAGATGTGCTCGATAATGATGCCTTTCTGAAATCATCACTAAGGCTGCCGATTGCTCTGGGAGTTGATTTTGTCGGCTCGCCGGTTATCGCCGATTTGACGAAGATGCCTCATTTGCTTATCGCGGGCACAACCGGCTCCGGCAAAAGCGTCGCTCTCAATGCCATGATTTGCAGTATTCTTTTTAAAGCCCAACCGGACGAAATTAAATTTCTTATGGTTGATCCCAAGAGGCTGGAACTCACCTCTTACGAAGGCATTCCGCACTTGATGCATCCGGTTGTTGTTGACCCCAAAAAAGCTTCACAGGTTCTTCGCTGGACGGTGGAAGAAATGGAAAGACGATATAAGACCATCAGCGATCTGGGTGTCAAAAGTATTGATGCCTATAATGAAGCGCTCCTCAAAGGCATAAAAGATAGTCCGGCAGCAGTGATCAAACAAAGGCCTGCCGAAATACAGCCAGGCGATGAAGAAAGTATCCCGGCAATGGCCGCAATCAAAAACGATTCGCAGATAAAACACGTCAAGCTCCCTTATATTATCGTAGTGATCGATGAACTAGCCGATTTGATGATGGTGGCTTCACGCGACGTGGAAGAATCTCTGACACGTCTGGCACAAATGGCGCGGGCAGCCGGAATCCATCTGATTATCGCCACGCAGCGGCCATCGGTGGATGTCATTACCGGCTTGATTAAAGCCAACTTTCCCACGCGTATCTCATTTCAGGTCTCTTCGAAAATTGATTCCCGCACGATCATTGATCAACAGGGAGCAGAACAACTCTTGGGAGCCGGAGATATGTTGTTTATTCCGCCGGGCACTTCCAAGCTCACGCGCATCCACGGGGCTTACGTCTCGGATAAAGAAATTTCCCGCATTGTTGATTACATCAAGATGCAGGCGCAACCGGCCTATGATTCCTCCATTGAAAAGTATGAGCATGAATCAGCTCAGGCGCAGCATGACCAAGACGGGGATGACGAAAAATATGATGAAGCCATTGCTTTGGTTGGTGAACTGGGGCAGGCATCCATATCACTTGTCCAGCGATATATGAAAATCGGTTACAACCGCGCCGCGCGAATGATCGAACAAATGGAAAGAGAAGGTATTGTCGGCCCGTCCGATGGCGCAAAACCCCGCAAAGTCTTGATTAGAAAGCTTCCCGGTGATAAAAAATAAACCTGAAAAACTGCATATCATCAGCTTGGGCTGCTCGAAGAATTTAATTGATTCTGAGGTGATGGCCGGCCTGCTTTGCAAGTCCGGCCTGCAATTGGTTGATCAAAGCGATGCAGCCGACATCGTTATTGTCAACACCTGTGCTTTTATCAATCCCGCTAAGGAAGAAGCTCTTGAAGAAATTCTGATGCTGGTAGAAGCAAAAAAGAAATCGACTCGCAAGTTACAGATTGTCGTTGCCGGTTGCCTTGCCCAGCGCTATGGCAAAGAACTCTTTGACCAGATACCGGAGGTAGATTTATTTATCGGTACAGGTGAGGTAGGCAATATCGCTTCACACGTAAATAAATTAAACCAGGAAAAAGCAAGACGTGCTGCCGTAATTACTCAGCCTAATTTTTTAATGACAGCCGGGCATGAGCGGGTTTTATCATCAACGGCAGTTAGCACTTTTCTAAAAATTTCCGATGGCTGCTCGAATAACTGCTCTTACTGCGCGATTCCGTCAATCCGTGGAAAAGCCCGCAGCCGTGGGCCTGCTGATATTTTAAAAGAAGCCGAGAACCTGGCGGCAAGGGGCATTAAAGAAATAATAATTACCGGGCAGGATACAACGGCTTATGGCCGTGATTTGAAGGGGCATCCCCAGTTATCGGATATACTTACCGACATGGCGAAAATCAAATCAATTAAATGGATTCGCCTGCTCTATGCTCATCCGGCACATATCACCAGAGAGGTTTTGGAGTCTATCGCTACAAACAAAAAAATGTGCCGCTATATTGATTTGCCCATTCAGCATATTGACGATGACATACTTATGGCAATGGGACGCAAAGTAACCGCAACCCAAGTCAAAGAAATTATTGCTTTGGCACGCAAGAGCATGCCTGATGTGGCGCTACGCACATCACTCATTGTCGGCTTTCCGGGAGAAACCAAAAAAAGGTTTGAGCGATTGCTGAGTTTTGTGCACGAAATAAAGTTTGACCATCTTGGGGTTTTTACA
>JBAXON010000118.1:0-9345 GCA_037133255.1 Deltaproteobacteria bacterium | reverse complement strand
CTGGGTTCAGAACGTCGTGAGACAGTTCGGTCCCTATCTGTTGTGGGCGCAGGATATTTGAGAGGAGCTGTCCCTAGTACGAGAGGACCGGGATGGACGAACCGATGGTGTTCCAGTTGTCGTGCCAACGGCATAGCTGGGTAGCTAAGTTCGGAAGGGATAACCGCTGAAAGCATCTAAGCGGGAAGCCCACCTCAAGATAAGATATCCCTCTTGATGGAGACATCAAGACTGAAGACCCCTTGTAGACTACGAGGTTGATAGGTCAGATGTGTAAGCACAGTAATGTGTTCAGCTAACTGATACTAATCGGTCGTGAGGCTTGACCATAATAATTATTTTATTATGGCTTAATAATTAACTATAGTGCTTAGTTTTTCAACATAACGATATGCAATGTCATGCAATTATATAGATAAATTTCGGTGGCTATCGCAGGGAGGTCACACCCGTTCCCATCTCGAACACGGAAGTTAAGCTCTTTTGCGCCGATGGTACTGCATGGGTGACTGTGTGGGAGAGTAGGTGCCGCCGGATTTAAAACATGAAGCCCCGCTGAGAAATCAGCGGGGCTTTTTAGTGAGACTCAGATTTCAAAAGCGAAGCGCATGGAAATCTGTAAGTCGAACTATCCCCGGAGCGAAGCGGAGCGGGATTTGAGACTCGAACTTCAGAAACGTAGTGCACTGAAGTTTGCTAGTCGAACTATCCCCGAAGCGCAGCGCAGCGGGATTTGAGACACCATGGTTCTGCCTAACATTAGATTTGATATGTAGTGTTTTTAAGTCCTATCTCACTTATTGTCTCCATCTACTTATCAATGATTTTCGGCTTGGAATTTAAGCGAGGATTGTCATTTATAAACGGTGTAAGAAGATATATTAACTATTACACGGAAATTCATTTTCATTGGATATCTTGCTTCATTCGTTCAAATTGATCCTTCGTGATTTCTCCACGCACATATCTTTTTTTGAGAATGTCGAGTGCAGTCTCTCCGGTAGGTGATTCTTTCTTTGTGGCCATTGTATTACAGAGCAAGTAATCCTGAATTACCGGATCGTCTATGATTTGTCTTGTAACGCCATGAATCGCATAGGCAGGTGCCATGCCTGGCTGGGAAGCATTATCCCTAGCCTCATAGAATTTAGAAAATTTAGTTTCAGGGATAATTAGCTCCATTTTACAGTAGCCACCATTTACATACCCAAATCCTACGTCTACCTGCAAATCTATCATTCTTATTTGAAGAACTTTTGTAGAATAAACATCAACTGGGATATGGCTTTTTTCAAAGCCATTCTTCAAATACAAACAAAAACTATCAACCATTTCCTTGGGCGTTATAAACCATGTATTTGTGGAATTTTGAAATATTTCATAATCTTCTGTTCTACTTTCAATGTTGACAATTTTTACTGATGGGGGTGCTTTACATTTTGAACGTAAGAATAAATCTGTGGGATGAATATTATAAGACTTGTATAATTTATCTTGGTCAAGTGTCTTGATGATTGACCCTGTAATATTACGGACACAACCTGTTAGGGGTAAAAACATAACAAAAAAAACACATACCCCCAAACATCTATTAAAGGCTTTTTTCATAGTCTTTACTCCTTTGGCCTAGCCCCTTCATGAAAACGCGTTATTAATACCATACTCATCTGGGAAATCAATATAATTTATAACGGAGCGAAGTCGTGCATTTTCGATGGTGTTTTATTTTTGTGTAGTTTAGGAAGCATGATTCCCTCATTTAATGTAATGCTGAACATAGCTTGAAAGAAAAATCAATCAAGTGTAAGCTGTATTTCAGGCCGGAGAAGATCAGATGATCGCTGGTTCGCCTTTGGCGGGCTGGAGGAAAGTCCGAGCTCCACAGGGCAGGATGGTCGCTAACGGCGACTGGGGGCGACCCTAAGGAAAGTGCCACAGAAAATATACCGCGCAAGCGAAAGCTTGGGTAAGGGTGAAAAGGCGAGGTAAGAGCTCACCGCTTTCCTGGTGACAGGAAAGGCATGGTAAACCCCATCCGGAGCAAGACCAAATAGGAGAACGTTTAAGGGCTGCCCGCCTGATGTTCTCGGGTAGTGTCGCTTGAGGCTGCAGGCAACTGCTGTCCCAGATGAATGATCATCACCGCGCTTTGGGTAACTAAAACGCGAGGACAAAACTCGGCTTACGATCTTCTCTAGTGCCTGTTTATAAAATCCGCCGCTTTGCGGGATACCCTTAGCCTTCGGCAGGATAATTCAACTTACAAGTTTCAGCTCGCTATGTAACCTAAAGGTCATCTATGATTTCTGAAACTTGAGTTTCATTAATTCGACTAGCCAATATGACTACGCTTAGGCTTGTCACATTGGAGTCTCATTAAAAAAGGCCGAATCGAAATTCGGCCTTTTTGCTATTTTTTGTTAATTGAAAAGTTAATTATTTATCATCTTCGTCATCATCTTCGAATGACAGCGAACCTTCTGACCCTGCTGGTACTTCCGCCTGAATAGAACGGGTAATGCCACGGGCTAAGAGCAGCATCATGAGGAAGAGAATAATCATGGAGGCAATGAGAATAAGGATCAGTGTTGCTGTCCACGCCTTTGCTTCTTTCTCAATATTTTTCGAGACCTTTATTGCCGCCTCATTATATTTTTCAACTTCCAGCCCCATTCCTATCCAGCCAAAACCGGCGGGTTGGGGAAGGTTTGACGTGTAAAACTTAATCGGCGCGTAAGCGACAAACTTGGTGAGCCCCCTGAATTTGTACGTTAGAATGCCGGCTTTTCCTGCCGCCGATTCTTTGGCGATAACAGGTAAATTGGGATCCATGAAACCCAACTGATTAAGGTTTAATACTTCATCGCCTTTCTTTGTCAGTTCGGCTGCGTTTTGCGCGGAAAGCGCTCTTACAGGAGTTCCATCGCGATTGATTCCTGCTATGTGGTAGGTATTCGGATGGGCAATAACAAACCCACGGCCGTCCACCATAAACGTATAATTACCAGTTGCTGCGTCAGCTTCAAAAACTCGCTCCTGCTGAGTAGGAATTATATGGTTTGTAAATTCGGCAAGATGACGATAATCTAGGGCCAGCACTATCATTCCAGCAAACCCTTGCTTATCAAAAAGAGGCGTAGCTAAACGGATAATTCCGGAAAATCTTGCTCCCTTTTCAAATTCTGCCTTGCTCACATACCAGCCGGTAACTGGAGATATGTATATTTCACCTTTATTAAGAATCTTTGTTTTGTCAAAGTACTCTTCTGTTTTGTAAGTTGTGTTAGATGGCATACCTACAATATTTAGTTTGCTTGCCGGTACTGTTTGCCCATGGGCAATTTTAATTACTTCCTTACCGGTTTTGTCAATGAGCGCCATTTCTGTGTAAAGGGGCGTAGAAATCTGCTTAATTTTATTTTTTTCCTTTATCCAGATGTTTTTGTTGTTGTCCTTAAGGAACTGTTTATAAGCGATGTCATTAGCAGGAATGATTGTTGCCGTTAGAACATCTTTTCTTCTTTCGTTTAGAAAGTTGGCAACTTCATCTGCTGTGTTAATGGCACGTATTTTTATTTCTTCCTGAGATTTCTGGTCGAGAACAGATACTGCTCTCTCCTTTATAGTAACCCCCAGCTTAAACATGCCGTTGGCAATTAAAAAAGCCATCAGTGATAAGGGGATTACGATAAGCAGGAAGAAAATACCTCCTATACCAAAAAACTGCTTATCTTTGTTATTTTTTGACATTCTAATTTCCCCCTAACCTTTGTTAATTTTGTAGTTAACTTTTAAATATTAACCCAAAAAGTAACGCATGTAAGGGTTAGCATAGAGAAGCACAAGAGAAACAACCAGCGCGTAAATGGCGATGGATTCAGCCATGGCCATACCAACCAGCATGGTCATCATAATTTTTCCCTGAACGCCCGGGTTTCTTCCAACTGCCTGACATGCGCCGTTTGCTGCGTTACCAATACCGGCACCGGCTCCGATTGCTCCTAAACCAATGGCAAGTCCTGCAGCGATCATTGCGCCTAAAGCAAAGATAACTTTAATGTAGGATTCCCCACCTGCAGGGATAGTTTCTGCAGCAAAAGCGAGCGAGCTCGATAAAAGCAGAACTACGATGGATGTAAATACGGTTAAAAACTTTTTACCAAATTTGTGTAACATTTTCTGTCTCCTTTCGTACTAAATTTTATTATTACTTACTGCTTTTTTCCATAACATAAATAAATCATCATGGGAAAGCGAAATAATTTAACCTTAGCTTCGTTCACCCATACGCATGACTTGTGCCATCTCCATAATGTGGGGAAATATTTCTAAAAATTTAACCTGCCTGATGTTGCAGCGAGAACTAATACTAATCTAATCACTCAAGATTGTTATTCTTTGTAATAAAACACAAATTAAAATATTTTTTTGTTTTAAAAAATATATATTTCTATTTCAGCCGAAATGCGCTGAAAATGTGAAATCCCATTTAATGTTTTGTTAAACAGGTTGGAATAAAACATTTAAATGAACCCCAGAGTAGTTTAATACCAAGTTGCTTTCAAAATAAACAATGAATTTTTGAAAGCTTACTTGGTATTATGCCCGGTAAATCAGCCTTTTAATGTTTGACAGCGACTTGGTATAAGGTGCAAATCCCACTTAGCCTATAGTGGCCTCGCGTCACCTTCAGGTGGTTAGGCCATTCGGTTCGGGGATAATTCCCAATAGCCTGTGGCTATTGGATAATTCGACTAGCAAAATTCAGTTCACTCTGTTCCTGAATTTTGAGTCTCATTACCACTAACGCTTCAAACTTCATTTCGTTCGTTTTCAGCGAGTCTCATTATATTTATATTGAAATTTTTTGTTAAGGTAGTTAGTATCATCAAACGGCTTTGTAAATAAAACACTAAAAAACTTTTATTAAAGGATTATCATGCAGGAGCTTTTGACAGCAGTGACTTACCCCATAGTATGGCTTGTGTGTTCTTATATTTTAAAAATTGAAAGTGGTTTGGCCAAGCTTCTCATTTCACTAACGGCAGCGGTTTTGGTTTATGTTTTAATCGGGATTAAGCAATCTCAAAAAGAAAACGAGAAGGATAACAAAAATTAGGTGATTTCATCCGTTAAAATCAATAAACTTCTAGATAAAACAAAGAAGGCGCGCATCTGGCTTGCAAGTATTGTCGTAATCATTCTGATTCTGCTTTTAGCGTTGACAGTCAACAATGCCCGCGAGCAGGATGTGGTCGAGCTGTTCAGTCGACAGCAGCTTGCCTCTGCTCAAAATGCAGCCACTCGCCTGACAGACATTTTTGATCAGGTGGGGAAAAATATTGCGTTATTTTCTTACTTTGATCCCCAAGGGAAAATTTTAACGGGTGAAAGGGATCAGGAATCAAAAATTTTCTATTCCGGCTGGGTAAGCTCGATTAATGCTGTCGTGCTTTTTGATTCCGAGGGGAAAATCAAGAGAATTTTTCCGCAGGATGCCCTACCCAAGGCAAATTTAACCAAACATTTTCAGGATTTAAAGCAACAAAACAAGCAATATGTAAGTTTAGCTTTATCTAAAAAAATGCCCGGCTATCAAAAAGTGGATAAGACAGATTGGAATTTGATCTGGGGTTATCCCATTTGGCGCCAGGGGAATAATTTTTTTGGTGCCTGGATAGTTTCTTATTCACTTGCCGCCTTAGTAGATGTTTGTGAAAAACAAATACGTGACAATCAACTCGGTGAGTTGTGGATTGTTGACGCGTCAGGGCAAATAATTCTTCATCCGGATTCCTCTTTTATCGGGAAAAACATCAATGATGTAATTAAAAATCGAGACGCATCAACAATTAATTTCCCTGCCGAAAGCGGCAGACATTTAGACGCAACCATTGCTCAAGCCAATAAAGGAAAGCAAAGAAGTATTGTTGCTTATTATCCGGTGCAGGTAACAGAGACTAAATGGTTTATTCTGGTTGCCGCGCCCTATAGTCGCATTATATCTCCTGTTCGTGAAACCTTTGTTTATATACTGTTTAGCGCTTTCATCCTTATTTTGGTAGTCGTAATTGCCGGTACATCTTTTGCCTATAAGGAAGGGAAAAGCCTGCGTTTCAAAGAAGAGCAAAAAAGATTGCACGAGCGTGAAGACTGGCAGGAAAAACTGCTTCGGGAAAAGAAAAACATAGACGGTATTATTGAAGGGTCACCCATTCCCAGCTTTGTCATTAATAATGAACATAAGGTTATCTTATGGAATCGAGCCTGTACGGAACTTACCGGTTATTCAGCCGAAGATATGCTTGGTACCGATAACCACTACAAGCCATTTTATTCAGTGCAGAGGCCTGTTATTGCGGATTTAATTATCAAACGCGATGCAGAAAGTTTAAATAAATATTATGGCACCAAGAGAGTAAAAAAATCTGATAAGGTTGAAGGCGCTTATGAGGCGACCGATTTTTTTGAGAACCTTGGCGGACGCAGTCGTTATATGTATTTTTTAGCTTCGCCCATTTACAATGAAGAGGGGGAAATCGTTGCCGCAATTGAAACTCTGCAGGATATGTCGCGCGAGGAAGAGCTTACACGGAGTTTGCGAGAGTATGCCGAGACACTTCAAAATGAATTAGCCGAGAATATTGATCTGAGGCAGGAAATTGAAGGGCTTTACAACTATATGCATTCCATTGTGAAGAGTCTGCCTGATAAGATTTACGAGTTGGATGAAAATGGTATTATCAATTATATAAGCCGCGGTTTGAAAAAAGAAAGTGAAAAAAATTCTCCTGAATTCAGGGGGAAATACTTCCTGGAATTTGTCGCTCCCGAGGATAAAGATTTTGTGCTGTCTAAATGGGAAGAAGGCAAACGAGGTATTTACAATCCCTATGAGATTGAAAGGACAACGAAAGATGGACACAAGGTGAATCTGCTGGTGACAACTTCACCTGTTATCGGGACAAGCCACTATATAGTAGTACAGCGCGATATTACAGAATTCAAGAATCTGGAAAAGAGGCTTTATGATAGCCAGAAATTGGCAGCATTGGGACAATTATCGGCAGGTATTGCTCATGAAGTTCGCAATCCGCTTTCTTCGATCAAGATGAGTTTGCAGATATTGGAAAAACGCATGAGTCCGGAAGGCAATGATCTGAAAAGATTTAAAATCGCGCAAAAAGAAGTTGAACATCTTGAAGAATTGGTCAACAATGTTTTAGTTTTTGCCAAACCAATGGAACCAAAAATGGTACCCGTGGATTTAGCGAAGATCATAGATCAGGTTTTGGCTTTGGCCGAAAAAGGAATTGCCGATAAACAGATTGATGTCAAAATTGACTTTAAAAATATACCTCCGGTAACTGTGGATGCAGGTATGATTACTGATGCATTCTTAAATATCGTGCGCAACGCTGTGGATGCGGTTGAAACAGAAGGACTTATCAAAATAACCTTACGCAATCTCAGCTGCGATTATCCGTCTGTGTCAGTTGAAATCAAAGATAATGGTTGCGGTATTGAAGAAGCAGATTTGCCTCATCTATACAATCCTTTTTTCACTCGGAAAAAATATGGAACAGGCCTGGGGCTTTCACAGGTCGTAAAAATTATTGAAATGCATCATGGAACAATTGATATTGTAAGCGAAAAAGGAAAAGGGACAAAGGTTTGCGTCACCTTGCCTTGCTTTGAGCGGCGACGTATGCAAAGAGATTCATAAGCTGGTCAAAACCATAAAAAAGGCTGCGTTGCAGCCGACCAAAAGACAAAGGTAACTAATATGGCGAGTATTCTTGTTATTGATGATGATGCTTCGATTGTGGAAACACTTGATTTGTATCTTACTGAAGAAGGTTACAAAGTCCACACCGCGCTTACCGGCACGGAAGGTTTGAATAAGTACGTACAGAATCCGGCAGATGTGGTTATTCTGGATATCCGGTTGCCGGATGTTGATGGGTTTTCGGTTCTGGAAGATCTCAAAGAAGAAAATGAAAACGTTAAAGTCATTATGATCACGGCTTTTCATGACATGGAAACAACGATCAATGCCATGAAGGGCGGCGCTTTTGATTACATTCATAAACCGGTCAATGTCGATGAACTGGATCTGGCGATAAAGAAAGCCGTGAAATCTCTGGAAATGGAAAAAAAGATTGATGGACTTTTAATGGAGCCATCGCGGAGTTTCCGGGTTGGGGATATCATTGGCACGGGTAATGAAATGCGGGAAATTTTTAAAACGATAGGTGTAGTTTCACAAAGCCGCACTACCGTGTTGATTCAAGGTGAGAGCGGTACAGGCAAAGAATTGATTGCTAAAGTCATTCACCATAATACATCACCTGATGAACCTTTTATCGCAGTCAACTGTTCGGCTATCGTCGAAACGCTGCTGGAATCAGAATTATTCGGTCATGAAAAAGGATCCTTCACCGGTGCTATCGCCCGCAAACTGGGGAAATTTGAACTGGCGCGTTTTGGCACAGTCTTTCTCGATGAAATCAGTGAAATGTCCATCAACTTGCAGGCAAAGCTTTTGCGCGTCTTACAGGAAATGGAATTTGAAAGAGTCGGTGGTAAAGACCGCGTTAAGGTCAACGCCCGAATAATGGCAGCGACAAACAAAGATTTAAAGACTTTGGTTAAAGAAGGAAAATTTCGCGATGATTTATATTATCGCCTGAATATTGTATCCATTAACTTACCGTCACTGCGCACACGCCATCAGGATATTTCGCAGTTGATAGATTATCTGCTTGCAAAAATCAATCTGGATCTGCACAAGAAAATTATTGGAGTTTCCGCCGAGATGATGGAGATATTCATGAAATACTCCTGGCCGGGCAATGTTCGGGAACTGGAAAATCTGCTTGTGCGAGCATGTGTTGTGGCCAAAGGTCAGGTTTTGGGAGTTGGCGATTTTCCGGAACTGGGCAAAGAAGATCCTTCTGACTTGGCAAGTGACTCGTCCGCGGAATTATTTAAACCGGCGATACCGGGAAAGCTCTTGACTCTGGACGAAGTGGAAGAACGCTACATTCGAAAAGTAATTAAAGAGACAGATAAAAACAAGGGGGAAATTTGCGAGATATTGGGGGTTTCCCGGCCTACCTTGGAACGCAAGTTGGATAAATACGGTATTCCCTTTGAAAGGGAATAATCAATAAAGACGTGTTATTTACCCTTGTAGACTGCCTCCCGGCGCTCTATGAAAGACTTGATTCCTTCCACTACGTCTTCACTATTCATGATTGGGAGGATGTCGGGAATTAGTCTTGCCAGTGCCGCCTTGTTCCCTTCCAATCTTGAAATTCTGGCCGATTTCAACGCCGCCAT
>JBAXON010000117.1:0-9365 GCA_037133255.1 Deltaproteobacteria bacterium | reverse complement strand
GCTCTGATGCCCGGAAATCAGGAATGTTTAGAGATGTGTCTGCCGAGATAACGCCAACCAAAGTAATAAACGGGAAATCATGCCCTTTGGTAATCATTTGTGTGCCAATTAAAATATCAATTTCCTTTTTCTCCAGCGCGGCAAGAATCTGCTCCTGCGCTCCTTTGCGGGCAGTTGTGTCGGAATCCATTCTTTGCAGACGGGCGGACGGAAACAGCGATTCAATTTCCTTTTCCAGTTTTTGTGTGCCAACACCATAAGTCAGCACGCGGCTGCCCTTGCAGGAAGGGCACAGCGGCAATGCTTTTTGGGTGTAGTCGCAATAGTGGCATTTGATAATATTTTCGGCCAGATGATTTTTCAGGGATACGGCGCAATTTGGGCAGCGGAAATTATGGCCGCAATCGGCACAGACAAGAAATGTATCAAAGCCGCGTTTGTTGAGAAATAACAATACCTGTTCTTTTCTGCTTAAGGTTTCGCCAATTGCGGTAATCAGCGCGTCAGAAAGAATCGGCGCCTTACCCAGTTTTTCTTTTTGCGCCTTCATGTCAATTATTTCTACTTTGGGCAATGGTTTGTTATTAACGCGCTCCCTTAGTTCCAGATAGCGGTACTTTTTTGTCTTCGCGTTAAAATATGAGCGCAGGCCCGGTGTAGCAGAGCCCAGGATGACAGTGGCTTTGCTTTGCTTTGCTTTTAAAACAGCCAGATCGCGGGCATGATAGCATAATCTTTCATCTTGTTTATAGGATGCATCGTGTTCTTCGTCGACAACGATTAAGTGCAGGTTGGCTAAAGGAGCAAACAGAGCCGAACGCGCGCCGATAACCAGGTTAACCTTGCCGCGTTTGATCTGGCGCCACTGATCGTAGCGGATAGCTTCCGCGATGCCACTGTGGAGTACGGCAATATTTTGCTCATCAAACCGGCCGGCGATGCGGGAGATCAATTGCGGTGTCAGGGCGATCTCCGGTACAAGGTAAATTGCCGATCCACCGGCAGCAATCACGTTTTCTATGGCGTTTAAATAAACTTCTGTTTTTCCGCTGCCAGTAACACCATGAAGCAATATCGGTGTAAAAATATTCTTCCCCAGATTTTGAGAAATATCCTGGAGTGCCTGATTTTGCTCACTGTTGAGAGTAATCCTTTCTGCGGCGCGGCGAATTGCTGATTGAAACGAAGCTCTGCGGATTACTTCGCTTGCGGTAAATTTAATGATGCCTTTGAGATGAAGATTATTGACCACGGCACTGGATGTATTAGCTTTTTTGATCAAGTTGCCGATAGACATGGAACCGTGTTTCTGCAGAAATTCAACCACCAGTTCCTGTCTGCCGGTTAGTTTTGTTCCAGTAATATTTTCATTTCCCAGAGAAACGATTTTTTCGCTGCGCACAGACAGCTGTTTTTTGTTCTTTTCTTCGATTAGCAAAAGCCCCGACAAATGAAGATTTTGCACGATAGCCGAAATATTTTTCAGGCCGCTTTCTTCGGTAAGATTGTGCAAAGAAATACCCTGCGGATATTGCTGTAATAATGTAAGAAGTTTTTCCTGCGCGGGCGATACGGAAATACTAGCAGGCAAATCCAGAGACGTGATCCAGAGAAAATCCTTTTTTTCAGAACCTGCGGGAATCAGCTCAGCTAAAGTTTTGCCCAGTGGATGCATAAAATAAGTGGCAATCCATTGATAAAAATCAAGATCAGCATCGCCAAAAAGCGCCTCGTCATCAAGTATTTCCATAACTGATTTTATCTTGGTGAGGTCACAGGGAACGTCAATGGCGACAATGAACCCAGTGCGCTTTCTTAGGCCAAAGGGGACAAAGACTCGTTTGCCGATTTGAATCTGCTGAATTAAAGTATCAGGTACTTCATAAGTGAAGACTTTATCGGCGGGAATGTTGAGGGCAACGTTTATATACATGCAGTAGTGCTATCATCTTTGGTTAAAAAATGGAATTGTTTCCCGGTATCAGACCAAAAAAAACGCCTCAAAGGTGAGGCGCTTTTAGTAAAAAATGTTTTTCAGCCTATTCACCTTTAAGTTTTTCCAGTTTTTCCTGCTTGGTTTTGCAATCGATGCAGTCAGTAGTCACCGGCCTGGCCGTTAGTCTTTTTTCCGAAATCGGCCCGCCACAGGATTCGCAGATGCCATAAACGCCGTCATCTATTCTTTTAATCGCTTCCTGCATTTTTACGATTAGTTTGCGTTCGCGGTCGCGGATACGTAATTCAAAATTACGGTCTGATTCCAGCGATGCCCTATCATTGGGGTCTGGAAAATTCTCTTTGCCGTTGGTCATTTCCGAAACTGTTTTGCCCGCCTCACTAAGCAGCTCATTTATATTTTGGATGAGTAATTTACGGAATGACTCCAGTTTCTCCTGCTTCAAAGTTGTTTGTTTTTCCAATAGCACCACTCCTTAATATGTAATGCAGAATTTGTACCACCTATTACCTAATGAATGAATGTTTGTAAAGCGAAAAATTTAGAGGAACCAAAACATCTATTTGCCAGAACAATATACTTTTTTTATCTTTTCCACGATGTTTGTTGTGGATTTTCCTTCGACTTCCGGAATAATTGTCACATGGCCACCCCATTTTTTTATTTCATCCCGACCCACAACTTTGTCTGCAGCCCAATCACCGCCTTTAATCAGTATGTCCGGTTTCAGGTGGTTAATCAATTCCAGCGGTGTTGACTCGGGAAAAATAGTAATATAATCAATGAATTCAAGCGCGGCGAGGACTTCCGCCCTTTCTTCTTCGCAAACCAGCGGTCTTTCTTCTCCTTTGATGGCTCTTACGGACGAATCGCTGTTGAGAGCCAGAACTAAAATATCCCCGGCTTTCTTTGCTTCTCTTAAATAGCGGACATGACCGACATGCAGGATATCGAAGCAGCCGTTAGTGAAGGCAATCTTTTTACCTTCCTTACGCAGTACCTCCAGATTATTTTTTAAAGTGTTTCTGTCTAATATTTTATTCAAATTCAACCCTCCGTAATATTCCTAGAGAACTCTGGCCAGAGTCAATACCGCCACTTTGCCCACTCCGGCTTTGATCAAAGTTTTGGCGCATTGGTTAAGAGTGGCGCCAGTAGTATATACGTCGTCAATGAGAATAATATTTTTGCCTTTAGCTTGAGCATTATCGGTCACGACAAAAGCGCCCTTTATATTTTTTTCTCTTTGACTCTTATCCAAACCAGTCTGCGTTAAAGTAGATTTGTTGCGTTTTAGCAAGGAAAAATTTACAGGGATACTATACTTTTTCCCTATGGCTTTAGCCAGGATTAAGGCTTGATTAAAGCCGCGTTCTCGAAGCCGCCCAATATGCAAAGGCACCGGTATAATTACAGAATAATCGGTGAAATCAAAATCCGGAAAATCAAATTCAGCCATGAATTCAGCGAGTGCGGAGCCGGTAGATATATCGCGGCCATATTTGAACTGATGAATGGCATCCAAAATAAGCGTTTCGTAACAAGCAACAGCACGGGCAAGGTCAAAGGATGGTTTTTTTTCCAGACAATTTCCGCATAAATGATCCGGGGCGGGGCTATCGAAAAAAGCCATACCGCAAATCGGGCAGTGGCTGCCTGTTATAAATCTAATTTTTTCTCTGCAGGAGGAACAAAATGTTTGCAAGTGAAGATTCGGTAATATTTCATCGCACCCCAGACACCGGGGCGGGAAAATAACATCCGTGATATCGCGTAGTGTTTCCTTTAGACTCACGACATTCCCTTATTGAGCCTCTTTACCTCTGTGGTACTTTCAGCAATGTTCATGCGCGGGGCATTCCACAAATCTTCAATAGCGTAAAATGACCTTATTGATTCCTGGAAGATTGATATTACTACGTCGTCGTAATCGAGCAGAATCCACTGACCATTGGCTTCCCCCTCCACCCCCAGAGGCCGGATACCTTCTTTTTTCAAGTATTGCTGAATGGCGACGGATATTGCCTGTACTTGCCTGTCAGTTGCGCCACTGCAAATAAGCAGATAGTCGGTAAAAGAAGATATTTCTTTGACATTCAAAGCGACAACATCCTTCGCCTTTTTTTGTAATGTGCCGTTGATACATAAAAGCAGACGACGGGCGGATTCATTTTTTTTAACTGGCAATTAAATCTCCTTTATAAGGTATTTAGACTGAAGCCTCTTTTTCTCTCTATGCCATAATTAAGGCAGTTTGACAATCACGCATTTGAATGCGGCATATCTACGGTTTTGTTTTGCAAGTGGTTATTGAGAAAAATGAATGGCTATGATAGATAAATATTTCTTCAAAAAATTCTATCAGGATTAAAACATGCAGGATATTGTAAAAAGAGTTCACGCACATATGCCTTATCATCTTCTGCCCACATATCTGGATATGATTGTGAAGCAGAAGTTAAATCTGGAAATATATTTTAACTACTCAGCCTTACAAAATCTGGATAAAAAGAAGTGTGCTGAAGAAGCTAAAATATTGGCTGATGAAGGTTTAAAAGTAACTTTCCATTCACCCTTCATGGATTTGCGGCCCGGGGCGCTGGATGATAAAATTAGACAGGCAAGTATTGACCGAATTAAACAGGTATTTGAAATAGTTCCTTATTTTCATCCGCTAAAAGTCGTCTGCCATCCTTCATTTGATGATCGTTACTATACCTCTGGCGATGATGTGTGGATGGAAAACAGCGTTCAATCATGGACGCAAATAGCCACGTTGGCAGGTGATGTAGGGACAATTCTTGCTCTGGAAAATGTTTATGAAAAGGAACCAAGTATTTTGCGTCGTCTCTTTGAGCTTCTTCCTTTAGATAATATTTGTTTTTGCTTCGATACGGGGCACTTTAACGTGTTTTCTTTTGCGCCGCTCAGTGTCTGGATTGCCGAGATGGGAAAGTATATAGGGCATTTGCACATTCACGATAATAACGGCAGGTTTGATGAGCATCTTCCGGTAGGTTGTGGAACGTTTCCATTTATCCGGTTTTTTGAGATTCTCCGGGAGATCAAAGCTAAGCCAACAGTGACATTGGAGGCGCATTCTCAGAATGACCTTTTTCAGACTATCAACAACATTAAAGATAAGGCTCTTTTAGATTATCTTGATTTAGAATTTTAGTTAGTTTAGGGAGACAAGTTGTCCGGATATATCTTAAAAAGAATTCTATTCATGGTTCCGCTGCTTTTGGGAATTACTCTTGTTTGTTTTTTTGTGATGCATCTCGCGCCGGGGTTGCCGACCGATTTGCAGACCCAGATGAATCCGAAATCCACAGTAGAGATGAAAGAACGACTCAAAAACATGTATGAGCTGGATAAACCTGTTCATGAGCAATATTGGTCATGGCTAAAAAAACTCAGTCGTGGAGATTTGGGTATTTCCTTTTCTTCTGATCACCGGCCTGTTACTGCCAAAATTATGGAGAGGCTGCCGATAACCATTATTTTAGAATTTTTGTCACTGATTATTATTATTGCCATTGCCGTGCCCATAGGTGTGCTTTCCGCTGTCCATCAGGATTCTATTTTTGACAAGGTCACCGGCGTGCTGGTTTTTATCGGTTTTGCCGTTCCCACTTTCTGGCTGGCTTTGCTTTTGATGATATTTTTCGGCATTCATCTGGGGTGGCTGCCCATATCGGGTCTGCGGTCTTTAAATTATGAATATCTAACACCGTGGGCGCAATTTGTTGATCTTATAAAACATCTGGTTTTGCCGGTATTTATTTCCGCATTTGGCGGTCTTGCCGGACTTTCGCGCTACATGCGGGCCAATATGCTGGAAGTAATCAGACAGGATTATATAATGACGGCTCGCGCCAAAGGCTTGTCTGAAAGAGATGTCATCTATAAACACGCTCTACGCAATGCATTGCTACCGGCTATAACAATTCTGGGGCTCTCCATTCCGGGATTGATCGGCGGCAGTGTTATTTTTGAAACGATATTTGCAATACCGGGTATGGGTCAGCTTTTTTATATGTCGGTGATGGCGCGGGACTATCCAACGGTAATGGGCATTTTGCTTATTGGCGCGATTTTAACTTTGCTTGGCAATTTGATTGCCGATATTTCGTATGCGCTGGCGGATCCACGAATCCGCATACGTTAATGGTGTAAAATGAACTTCTGGGAAACATTTTATAAAAACAAATTGGCGCTTACCGGCAGCGGTATAGTTTTGCTGCTTTTTATTGTTTCCCTTTTGGCACCATTACTTGCTCCTTACGACCCGGGCCAGATTGACTTAAAAAATGTGCTTGCGTCTCCCACTTGGAACAATTTATTCGGCACCGATCAACTGGGCAGGGATGTGCTTTCCCGGATGATCTGGGGCGCAAGAATTTCTCTCACGGTTGGTTTTGCAGCCACAGGACTGGCCATTATTATCGGCGCGATTTTAGGCGCGACAGCCGGTTATTACGGTGGCTGGGTTGACGCGGTGATCATGCGTTTTGTGGATATCATGCTTTGCTTCCCCACATTTTTTCTGATTCTTGCTGTAATTGCTTTTTTAGAACCTTCCATCTGGAACATAATGATCATCATCGGACTTACCGGCTGGATGGGTGTGACAAGACTTGTGAGGGCTGATTTTATAACGCTTCGGGAAAGAGATTTTGTGAAGGCGGCAAAAACAATCGGGGCAAGCGATTTGCGGATTATATTTATGCACATACTGCCTAATGCCATGGCCTCAATATTAGTCGCGGCGACATTAGGTATAGCCGGCGCGATTCTGACCGAATCGGCCTTGAGTTTTCTGGGTATCGGTGTGCAGCCACCAACGCCAAGCTGGGGCAATATTTTGACTTCCGGTTACGCCAACATTGATATTGCCTGGTGGCTTTCTCTTTATCCGGGGCTGGCTATACTGATTACGGTTGTCGGATATAATTTGCTCGGTGAAGGGATTCGTGATTCACTTGATCCGCGTCTGAAAAAATGACCATTCGCTCAACTATTTAGTGAGACCCCAGTTTCAGAAGCTGAAACTGGTTGGACGAACTATCCCGCACAGCACCCTGAAGGGTATCTGCGACGGGGTTTTGAAAGCAGCTTGGTATTAAAATTGGGATGAGTGTTCCCCATTTTTTATGTACTGCTGCAACTTAAGCCCTTCTCTAAATTTTGGATTAACCACAAGCGCCTGGCCGATGCATTCTTCGGCATCTTTCTTTTTGCCTTTTTCTATGTAAGCGCGGGCGATATTATAGTAAAGGTGTTCATCATTAGGGGAGATGGAAATGGCCTTCCTGTAGGAGGTGATAGCCTTGTCTATATCGCCTGAAACGCGGCAATTAATACCAGTATCATTATAATAAGTCAGAACCAGAGATGCCAATGTGTCGTTTTCGGCGACCATTTCCCGCAGCGTCAGCTGCTCACCTCTTTCTACCAGCGACACCATCATCTTTACCGTGTCCCGATCGTCTTTACTTAGCTTAGCCTGACTCAAAATTGAAGTAACTTCTTTATTCAAAAGAAAGGCTGTTATGTCCTCTTCCCTTATTGCAATTAGTTGGGCGATGAAATCTAAGGATGTGGGGAAGTCATTAACGCGGAAAGAAAATGTGCCGTATAAATCTTGAAACTGCCGGGAGGATGCAAGCAGTTGCTGAAAATCATTAAGAGCGCCCATTACTTTCATTCTATCTGCCTCAATAATTCCCCTTGCATTAATGTAGGCATCGAGTGTGTCGTGGAAAATGCTGACACAAGAGAAAAGATTTCCCGACTTTAAATGTTTTCTGCATTGATCCAGCTTTCGCATGATCTCGGTAGCGCTACTATGTGTTTTGTAAACCGTAGGTTCCATAATTTAAAGCGCGCCTTCCAGACAGCACAACCTTTGCAAAAAAATCATTCCTCTTTTACAATTTTTTCAAAGATGGAAACGGAAAAAAACATCTTTGATCTTTTCATATATACGGCATAGTCATCGCCAAACTTAATTAAGTTTTCTTTTTCTTCAACTCGCGCTGTGGCGTAGAGAAAAACCGTAGCCACGCTAAACAGGCTTGTTGCCAGAAGTGAAGGGTTTTTAATTAATGTTACCGCGCCCAAAAGTATCAGTGAGCTGTAAAGAGGGTGGCGAATGTATCTGTAGATACCTGATGTTACCAGTTCGGTAGTCGTCTCAATACTCAAAATTATCCTTGAGGTGTAAAGAGGGCGTCGAATATATTTGTAGATTTCATCTGCCGTGAATTTGGTTGGTATCTCAATATCGCTGCTTAGTTTTGGCTTTCCGAACAAAAGCAGCTGATAGATGCTGTACCCGGCCAGAGCGAAGGAACCGCAAAGAATCAGCCAGGTTATTAGTCTAAAGAATGTAAAGGGGTTTTTCATCCAGTAGCCGAAATTGACGAGAATTAAGAGAAACATAAATTCAAGAGCAAAAAAACGGTAAAACTTGCGGCCGTGAGTTTCGGAGGTAATAATCTGCGGCAACGTCAATGCTCGAAAGTATAGCGACCGAAGTAATCTCTTAAGTTCCTGAAATGTATAAATAATGAAGCTATTCCTGCTTTGCTCTGGGCTCCTGCTCCCCGCAGGAACAGATAGTGGTTGCGGCTCATCCTCAATATCTGGCCAGGAAATTTTGAGCATTATCAGCGAAAAAATAAAAAAGATTATAATTTTAATCATGGTTGTTCCTACTTTCGATAATATTCTTCTACTTTAGCTAAAACACCACTAAAGTGTAAAATTATTTACATACTATTTTGCTGCGCGTTTTTTGGAAAGACTTTTCATCTTTTTCGGCGTCAGAACTTCAACTATTTCCGGTTCACTGATAAATGTTTCAATTAAATCCAGCGGAGCGCCTTCTTCTTCTCCAAATGCTCCGGGGCGATCACTAATGCCAAAACGCATCCGCAGCACTTTTTCTTCTCGCGGGGTAAGTGTCGATAAAATTTTACGCGTTTGATCAGCCAAATCCATGCTGATCGTAGCCTCCGATGGAGACATTATTTTCTTATCTTCGATAAAGTCACCCAGATGGCTATCTTCTTCTTCACCGATAGGAGTTTCCAGAGAGATCGGCTCCTTGGCAATTTTTAAAACTTTTCTGACTTTTTCCAATGGATATTCCATTTTATTGGCAATTTCTTCAGGAGTCGGCTCTCGACCTAACTCTTGGACAAGGTAACGTGAAGTACGAATCAGTTTATTGATCGTCTCAATCATGTGCACCGGAATTCGAATTGTCCGCGCCTGATCGGCTATAGCACGGGTAATGGCCTGCCTGATCCACCAGGTGGCATAAGTAGAAAATTTATAGCCACGCTGATACTCAAATTTATCCACAGCCTTCATCAAACCGATATTGCCTTCTTGAATC
>JBAXON010000116.1:0-9422 GCA_037133255.1 Deltaproteobacteria bacterium | reverse complement strand
GATATCTTTATTATCATTCAAAGTAGAGCTACATTGAGTTTTTTTAGCGGGCAATAATGACTTGAAATCTCGCCATAGATTGAAAACATGGAAACCTATAAAAGATGCCGGTCTGGGTAAGGATGGCCGGCATCTTTTATAGAAGATGTCCATCATCTCTGGTAGCGATTCACGAAGCGATTGCAACGCCAGTTCACTCTTTTTCATGCTTTGCTGGTGGAAGGAAAAAGCTTTAAGTAACGCTACCATTGCACCAATTTGAGGAAGGTTGTCGTCATCAAGGAGCCAAAAAAAACCATAATGTTCTTTAATAGCGGTACTCAAACCAAGCGCATATCCACCGGCAGAGCCAAGGTTTTCATCTGATGGCAAGATTTCAAGGCGACCGGGGTGAATTTTTATTAATTCAGCGAGCATTTGATGGGTTTCATTAATGACAGCGTTAGCCACGATAATCACATGATCTGCTCCTTGTTCGAGCACTTCTAAAAGAACTTTGTGCAGTTGCTCTGTACGTGAGC
This sequence comes from Deltaproteobacteria bacterium, assembly GCA_037133255.1. GTDB lineage: Bacteria > Desulfobacterota > Syntrophia > Syntrophales > Smithellaceae > FEN-1160. Next base: position 8,901 of record JBAXON010000116.1, on the reverse strand, counting down.
CGTAGGCAAGTATTATTACACATACTGAAGTTGAAGTAGGTTCAATTTTCATAAAGGGTGTCCGCTTATGATGCCACTAAGCAGGGTTTTGTATTCAATCTTTTGCGGCTTCAAGAATACTGAAGACGGCGTAACAGATGGAGACGTGTGTCTTACGCAAGTCAAAAACAGTAACCATCCAGTAATCCGTGCATAAATGGCGGCAAAAAATAGATTTGTCATAGCTTGAAATGACCCTACAATGCTGAATGCGTGGACAAGACGATTAATGAATTTTCAAAAGCTAGTCTGATTTTTAATTACTGCCAGAATATGTCGTTTTGCACAGCTCTCACCTTTTGCTTAAATTAAATGAACATTGCATTTAAAAACCGATATCGTTCTTGGGCTTTACTGTTACGAGCACCTCAATATATTCGGCTCTAATTCCCTTGCTAAGATCGTCAATGTATAGCATATATGTAAACAACCCAGTTGTGTCAAATACATATTTGACAATGTCATAGCCCCAATCCATGGTTACCAAAGAACCATGAGAATCAATGGGATTACCATGATATACCGGTTTTTGAATGTGCTCAATAGAACCATCCGCAGCCATTTTTGCGCGAAATTTTGAAGCCTTAATTTTATTTACCAGTGGTACTGTAAATATGTGTGCACCGCCAAGCTTCAATGTGCGTGCGATTTCCTTAAATGCTCTGTCTGGATGGAAGATATGCTCCATCACATCTTGACTAATATGTAAATCAACACTTTCATCTTCAAAAGTTAGTGACTCAAAATTATCGCATCTCATGCCGTTGTGAACGGCTCCCAGTTTTTTGTCTACGAAAAATTGAGATGGTATGTAGTTTTTACATTCCTTCGCCAATCTAACACTTGCCCCCCTGTTGCTTGGTGATGTTTCATGGATGACCACATACCTCCAGTCAGGATAGAACTGCTCTATAACTTGCATGAGCGCGCGTTCTCTTGGAATGCTGCAACATTTCGTGCATAAGAAATGATCACGCAACCAAGTATTTTTAGCGACGAAAGATACATCTTGATTGCAGGTAGAACAATGACCATGGCTCTCCAAAATATTCTCGCTGCCTATTTGTTGCTTGCTCATTAATGTACGTATCAGATTAATCATTTGAGCCATGGTTTGTTACTATACTATGCAAAAGTCGCGCAGCCAAGCGTTGCCGGGCTGAAAACAATGCATTATTTTTACAAGCAGAACAATAGCAGTTGTTTCCTAAATAATTCATTGCATAATCCTTCTACCATTTTCTTGACTTTGTTGCCGTAATAAATATCTCGCTTCCATCGCCAGTGTACGCACGGAATCCATTGTAAAGGCGATAAAACAAATATAAAAAAAGTCTTGCTGTTTCGACTATTATAAAGCTGACTTTTCCCTCAAAAAAATCAAAATTGGTGCAACACAGCTTCCTAATAAAAAGGTCACATTTTCTCCCTGCATAGTAGATAACCCGCTCCAGCATCGGGCCACAATATCCATCATAGAGCCGATTCGCATCCCAGGTATCCAAGGTTAAAAGATGGCCTACCTCAAACCCATGCTGACGCAATAAATCGCTCAAAGAAGTTGGTTTCCAATGCCAGATGTGGACAAACGGCTGCTGGATCCAAACCCATTCAATATCTTTCAGCGCTACGCCCAGACAAGACAGGTTGGGCACCGCTATGATCAAAACTCCATTGTCCGTTAACAGTTGGTGTGCTTTATCTAATACCGCCCCCGGATCTATAAAATGTTCCAGGGAGTGCCAAAGTGTGATGATATCAAATCGTTTACTATTAAAATCAATATCGAGAAAATCCCCATTATAAATACCATGTCCCGCGTTTCTGGCTGCTACACTGGCTGGTGATTCAAATTCCGAACCGTAGGTAGTACAACCATTGCCCCGCGCAAAATCCAGAAATAACCCATTACCACAACCAATATCTAATACACTGCCACCGCTTTTGATATCCTTGATATATTTTTTTACCCGTCTCCACCGATGCCATGCCTGAACCTTTTTGAGAAAACGTCTTTTTTCAAACCACTCATAATTAAAATTGTTGCCATACCAATAACCCAGCTCCTCTTTTGTCGGCAAGGGGTTGCATCGCATTATTTCCCTATCTTTATCATAAAGATATCCAAATATCCGTCCTCCTGGTTTGATAGCAATCAGCCAATCTCTCATCGTGCGTGCCTCCTCTTATGGAGCCTTTCCATAGCAGATGCATACACTAACGCAACAGTTATGTCTTTCGCATACCCATCGCACTGAATAACCGTGGCATTTTCACCGCTCTTATATCGGCCTGAATATGGCATGTATTTCTTGAATGCCCGGTAATATCCCAACAAAATAACACCTGGCGTATTGATAGCATTGGCAAAGTGAGCAAACCCACTATCAACACCAATAAACAGATCAGCTTTTTTTATCAACATAGCTATTTCCTGAAGGGACAATTTACCACAATAATTCAAAAACTTGTCGTGCGTCGGGACTCCGCAGCTACTAAGGCCGACCTCCGCTACAAAATACCCATCACTGATTAAACGTTGCACCAAGACAGACCACTTCTCGTGCTGCCAGTTTCTATAGAACTCATTTGACGAGGTGTGAAGCACTACAAGATTTTCAGGAACACTGATCCTGATCTTTTCATCAAAATGAAATTCAGGCGCCATATCCATCTTGGGCAAACCAGCTGCCGCAAGAAAGACTTCCAAAATATTTCCATGAGAATAATAATTCTCCAGCGTAATTTCTTGATCATTGGCATTTTCTAAAGCGGTACTAAATGTTGTGCATGGTTTCTGGTCAATATGAAGATCGATGATTTGAAATGGCAGTTTCAGTTTTTTTAAAAGACTCCATTCATAGATACACGTAACGCCTAACGTTTGATCAATGCCAGGATTATGGCTGACCAGACTTATATACGCATACTTTGTGATCCAAACAACGTGAGCTTTAGGATGTACACTCCTAAGCATTCTAGTGACCGGTTCACACGCCACAATGTCCCCAATATGCTCGACAAGACTTATGACCCTGACATCCTTTCTTGCAAACCATCGTAAAATAAGCAGTACCATGACATTCTTTAAAAAAGAAAAAGGGAACCCGACTTCCCGAATAAGTCCCCGGAGAAACAGTATTTTATTTCTCATCAGCTGCCAAACACGTTGCTTTAAATACATGAGGCGGGCAAATAAACCGCTATTGCGGATAATAACTTTATCTTGATAGACCAAATCGTAGCAATCCCCGGCCTTTTCGTTATATGCCCTTACTGTCAGTCTATATTCACCTTCTTTAAGGTCAGAAGTTGATCTTCTTAACCTGAAACCGCTACGATAATAATTAGGATTATTGAAATGAAAAGCGATATCATAACGACTAAGACCACACTCAGCATTAAACTCTACCCCATCCAATGAAACGACGACCTGCTTGAAAATATTCCGGCTGCGAATGTCTACAACCCACCCGCTGATATCGATTTCACCGCAGATAACCTTCCTACCCGAAATGGGAAGAATATTTACATTGATGGAGTCAATATTGCCAAATGGTACTGAAGTTTCCATCTTGCGCGGTGCATCTGATGTTTTCATTTACACACTGAATCCAGATTGCTGTATGAATTGTTTCCAAAAGTCCAACCCGTGTTTCGCCCAATCGTGACAGCCAAAAGGTAGGCGCTGCCCGTTTCGCGCATAACAATATGCAGGATCAACTTCAAACGCAAATTGCAGAGCCTCCTTGAATTTTGGAATCTTAAATTGTTTATAGAATTTTGGCACAAATAAGGCCCAGAAATTATCCTCATTTTCCGCGGCAGAAACACCCTGCCTGCGTAATGCCCCTGACCACTCGGAAAATTCTTTTATTTTCTGTGGGAAATCCCTGAGGATGCGAATAAAAGTTTCAACACGGCGCAACGAAAAACCGCCGTTTCCAACTAAATAATCTTGTCCGAAGAGCCCCCTCCATTTCTTTAAGCAGGCATAGCGATGCAACAGTGGCAAATAATCCCGAGTGTGGCTGTAATCTGAAACCTCAAAAGTCCAAGGTGCGCCAACGTAATCATATTTCTTTTGACACCATTCTACCAACTGATCCGAAAAAACAAAGGTGTCAGGCTGTGCGATTAAAATATACTCGTATTCCTCAAAACGTTCATAGAACTCCATTGAGGTCAGCAATCTATTGTACCCATGTATATCTGAAAAATACTCTTTTTTGAAATGGATAGTATCCACTTTTTCATGCGGAATATAACCGAAACTAGACCCCTCCGGCATAAAAAATACTTTAGGATATGCCAAAAGAACAATATTCAGTTGCCGAAGAGATATTTCCTCATAGTTGCTAAGTCGTTCTTTATAGCATGGCGTTACTATTGCCACTCTTGATTCCATGAATATTAGTTACCTCTCCTGAAGAAGATTACCCAATAAGACCATCAAAATGTTACTTGTTAATGTAGGTCATCGCCTGCTTGCAAAGCGCCCGCCTGGTCGCATCCAACCAAGCATAACCGTATCGTTCATCCGGTTCCAGATGAGCTCCCTCCGCCCATTCGTTCCAGGCATTAACAAAGATCAACCGTTCATTAGGATTGGCTAGCCTGGCGCAGGTTTCGACAACTGCTTTACTCATCCACTCTTGATAGGCTTGTGGCGTATTATTTAAAAAAATCGTACCTTTGTTTTTTCTTCTCGCTGTGTTATCCCAACTAGGGCAAACGCTTCTGAATAACTTATAAGTTGGCTTTTGGTAATTGCGTGATCGCTCCACAAAAACACGCCAATCATATACCTCCCCAGAAAAAATTTCGTTTAGCGGCTTAACTAACTCGGTGATATTGGGTGGCGAAGAATTATTCGGAGGAAATTCAACTGCGGCATCAAAACCATATTTACTTGGATCGACAGTTTCAAAAGACTGTGTATAAGCAAGATATACTTCACCAATTCCATTTTCACGACACCACTTCCTCCACCGTTTGGCTGTTTTTTTAGCAGACGGAAGTAAATTTGGCCTGTACACCAATATCAATGGCTTGCCGTCAATGCGTATATAGCGCTCGTCCCTAATGTACCGAGAAATATACTGGATGAATGCCAAATCATCTTCGTTTGAGTGCTGCTGGCCAATCAGAATGTCTTTATCAAGGCCATCCCAACTGCGAGTCCAGTTTTCGTTTGCCCAGCAAAGACAGAATGGCAAATCGAGGCTGTGATCATTCAGATAATTCTCAACTGGTTTTTCCAGTAACAGTTGGCCGGCAAACCAATAAGTATAAAAACAGAATCCGCCAACACCGTATAGTTTTGCAAGTTCAATCTGTCTGTGCTGTATGCCCGGCTCTAGTAAATTGTAATAACCCAGTTCTCCAGGTACGCGCGGCTGATAGTGCCCTTCAAACTGAGGTTGTGCTGTTTTGACGTTTGTCCATTCAGTAAACCCTTCGCCCCAAAAGGTATCATTTTCGGCAATCGCATGAAATTGCGGCAGGTAAAATGCAATCAATCTAACGGGTACATCTTTAGGCGGATGATCTTGAAGCAAGGGCACATAAGCAGCAGCCGCAAGTTCAGCAACAAGCGAACCATCCCGATTAGTCAAAAAATCAGCTGGTGCATGGCTTGAAGCATTCATGGCCACCCAGCTGCGAGATGCCTGACTCCAACGAAATACGAAATGCTTTCTGATTGCATCCCAGTCTCCACGCAGTAAGCTGCCTAAAAAACGAAGGGGCATTGTCAGTTTCCAGGAAGGCGATGACTTAATTCTCTTTAGATCAGATATTAATGAATTGATGGCAAGATCGCGATCGGCTACAGCCTGGTTGTGTTCAGCAAGATTCTGATAAAGGCGAGATATTTGGTTGTCGCGTTCCGATAAGATACTTAACGATTTATCCACCAGGAAGGATTTATTTGCTGCTTTAATCTCTGAATCAGAGCAAACGGCTATCAGATAAAGAGATTCCTTTTTATCGTCACTTACGACAAACTTATTGCCCTCGTTGCTGATATGATATTCAGTAAATGCACTTCCGTGTTCGCCATCACCAATGCGCCACATATCGGAACCGGCAAAAATATTCTGCCCAAATAATATAACGTGCCTAAAGAATATTTGTAAAAATTCAAAAAACTCTTGCTCGTAGAATTCTTTTAAATGAAACTCATTTTTGTATTTTGGAATGTCCGAATAGAGCAGCTTGTTGGGTGAAGACACGATAAAAATTCCGTCATCCCTTAAGAGGCGTTTAACTTCTTTTAGAAATAATTCTTGAGCTTCAGTATTCACATGCTCAATGGTTTCAAAAGAAACCACGACGTCTATTTTATCCGTGCCGGCAACAGGTATTTTTTCCATTGCGCCCTGCAGGAAGGATAGATTGCTTTGGCGATAACTTTCATTGGCGAAAGCGATTGCCTCATGGGAAATATCAATACCTGTTACGGATTTGGCCGTTTGGGCAAGCAGATGCGATCCGTATCCTTCACCACTGGCTATATCCAGTACATCTTTTCCCTTGACGAATTGCGTCGCGTAGAGATAGCGGTGCCAGTGCTCATAGCTGATCTGCGCCGAATTTAAATCGCTGACGTATCGTTCACCTGTAAATTCCATTCATTAGTCCTTTCCTTTCAGCAGTCCACCACGCTGAAAAAGAGAAACCCCATAATTCAACTTTTGTAAATTCCAGTTAAATCCCTTTTCGTGCATAGAAAGGTGAGTCAGTTGAAGCTATCCTGTAAATAATATACTTTATATCCATATGATTCAAACACATGCAAAAAATCTTTCGGCCAGCTCACAGCATCCTCAGGGTGGAGAACATACCATCGGATGTTTTTTTTCTTAAAATACTCCTTTATTTCTTTTGTAACGGTCATTTTTCTCAAAATGGAAAGGGATTCGATTCTACTTTGTTGCTCTGGTAGGAGGTGTCGTTGCGTGAAATAGTGCATAACATAACTCTGTCGTTCTGACAGTACAGTTACTATCCCTTTGGAGTCATGTTGTGAATCCTGAATAATATCATATCTTCCACTTTGTTTCCGGATATACTCAGAAGATTTAACCAGACCGGTAGGTACAGCAGTATTAATATAGTTTTTGCCCCATTTCGGCCCACTTTGGACATTGAAGCCCAGTTCCATTGGAATCAGAAAAAGACTCAGTATTACAACAGAAATACATGCAATTTGTATTGTGTTAATTCGAATAAGCATATTTTGAAAATAAGAATAGAGTGCGCCGCCTACCCATACATTAACGATAAAATATGCCCATACAAAAGGTCTGTGTAATAATTCTTCAGGCATAGCAACACCATGCGCGTCATATGCCAATCCGATCGACATGACTAGGTAGGCTATGGTAACGATAAAAGGGAAGATGAGGATATCTCGATCCACAATTTTTCTGAGTAACCAAAATAGTATACAATATAATAAACCAAATATTCCGAACGTATTAATAAATAACATTAAGCCCATAAAGAAATACCAGAGAATATCATTCAGCACGGGGAAAATAGTTGATATTTTAGCTGAATAAAAATCCACCAGACGATAGGAATCAAACTGCGAAATAACAAGAGAAGTGTATTTGCCAGCAGCGCTTCCATCTAATTTAATCAAAGGAATTGACATTATCTGCTGTGACAATTTTATGATAACAATATAAAAAATAAGAGAAAAAACGAACCAGAGCACCTTTACTTTATTGGAATATTTATTAAAGAACAGTGTCGGGTACATCCATATAATGAAAGCATTCGCGAAGAATATGTGAAATTTGAAACTAAGACTGAAAAAAGCAATGATATAGCTGATAATAACCGATGACAGACGCCCATTTCGGCAGCCATCAAACATAAAAATCCAGGCAATCGACATTAACGCCACACCATACATTCCGGCAGGCGCTATCTGCTGAAGCCAATGGTAGCTGAGCCAATGGTTGCTGAGGCCCATCTGTGCGGGATCGGGGATTAAAAATAATGAGGAACAAGCGGCAAAACCAGCCCACGGTCCCCAGAATGATTTTATCAGAACAAAAGCCGCTAATCCTGATAAAAACAAACCCAATGGTACGTAAAAACTGCAATAAGATTGATAAGCGGTCGTTTGTGTGAAGGAGCATAACTCTGCCGGAATAATATAGCTCGCATAGTGATAAAAAGGAGCAGCCAATCCGGATAACACCATATTATTTAAGGTACTGAAACCATGGGATGCTGCAAAAGCATTGATACAACGGGCATGGAAAAAACTATCAACCCATGGTTTGAATATGGTTAATTCACCAGCGCTAATTATGGGATTGATTGAAGATATGGCCCAGAAGGAAGTTGCCAGCAATACTAACACCAATGAAAGCAAAGAAGGTAATTTATTGTTACTGGGCGAAAAATTTTCAATTTGAATGCCGGATGTTTTTGTTCTAAAAGCAAAAATAATCAATATTGCAATACAAACGGTGATGAGATCTATTTTTAAGCTAAATGGCAGTAGGAATTGGATTCCATAAAGAGTTAAATTAACAAAAAAGAAGCCGAGAATAAAAGTGAGATTAAAATCGGCTATATCTTTAAAGACTTGTGAGAAAAATTCAGTTATTAACTTGCCGGTCAGCCAGCAAAAAACAAATAAAAATAAAAAGAATATGAGAACCGTAAAAGATACTGTTCCTGTGGCGATTGCATTCCATAACGAGAAAAAAACAACGCATATTAGGAGAGACATAATCTCCCATTTAGAAATATTCAGACTGTGTGAGAAAAATTTCATCATGCTTAGTCTAACGAGTTGTGAAAAGTTTTCTATTAGAGAATTGGCTAAAGGCTTCC
>JBAXON010000115.1:0-9639 GCA_037133255.1 Deltaproteobacteria bacterium | reverse complement strand
TTGCGGCATCGCCATTGGTATGAATGGCAATCTGGTATCCGGCTTTATGGAGTTCTGCCACAAGTGGATTTAACTGCTCAGGTTGGGTAAAAGGATAGCCGCAATAAGCTTTATCTCCCTTAAAAGGAACATGATAAGGTTTTGTCAACCATCCGGTGTAACCCTGAATTGAGCCATCACCGATTATTTTGGCAGGACCTATTTTGATTCTGTCGTCTCCGAAACCGGTCAGGAACCCGCCACTTTGCTTTAATAAAAAATTGGCCTCGATCATCATGTTGATGCGGATGGGCAAAGATCCTTCCGCTAGTGTTCTCTGATAGGCAGAAATGTCCTGTGCCCCAACTGGCCCAGGGCCTGCAACTAACGCGTCACCGCAGGAGGTTACGCCAACTTTCATATATTGGCGGGCACTCTCGGCAAGCAATGCCACCCGCTGATCCAGAGTAAGAGCGGGCAAAATAGAGTAAAGCAGCAGCATTGCTGCTTCTTCCAGCACTCCGTCCGGTTCGCCGGTTTTGGAATCTTTTCTAATTACACCGCCTACCGGTTGGGGAGTATCTTTGTTGATGCCGGCCATAAGCAACGCCTTACTGTTTAAAGATACAAAATGGCCAGAGATATGGGAGATAAAAACAGGATGGTCGGCCGAAGCCTTGTCCAGATCGTATCTGGTGGGATGCCTATTTTCTTCAAGCGTCGTATCATCATACCCGAATCCTGAAACCCAGCCTCCTTTAGCGGTTACACTCGCTCTCTTACTGAGGGCTTCCACCAATTCTTTCATGTTTTTAATTTGACCCACAGGAGGGGAGCTGAGATCCACTCTTATTAAGGCGATGGGGCCGTAAAGGATAAAGTGGCTATGCGGTTCGATCAAACCCGGCACCAGAGTTTTGCCACCAAGATCGACAATTTTAGTCCGCGGCCCTCCCATCTTTTGCAATTGGGCGGTTGAGCCGATGGCCACAATCTTATCGCGCCAGGTAGCCACGGCCTGCGCTTCTGGATTGGCTTTGTCCAGCGTAACTATATCTCCGTTTATATATATCACATCCGGATGTAATCCTTCTTCCATCACCAAACCCCTTTTAAAATTATAACCGCAGGAGGCTAATTTTAAAACTAACCTCCTGCGGGTTAAATGGTTTAACTACCTTGCGCTCTTATTCTTCCGGGCGCAGGGTTACTTTCTCTACGCTGTCTCTATCCTTCTTATAGTAAAATGAACCAATCAACAAAGCAACTGCGGCGACAAGCCCGATGCTCGAGGCAAAGGTCATTGCTACAGGCAACCCGAATTTGTCGGAAAGAGATCCCGTAATAGCCGGCCCGGGAGCGCTGCCAAGCATGTGCTGGAAAACAAGGCCAACACCATAGGCCATGGCCCTTACACCCGGATGAATAACTTCCTGGGTGATGGCAATGCAGGCGGGCCCTGCCGCGGTAAGCAGAAAGAATCCGACAAGCAGAAGAATGTACTGATATACGATTGCCCCCCCTGAAAACAGTCCGAAAGCGCACATCAAAGCTATCGAGGATAGGCCGTAGCTGATACCGGGGAAGTACAATCTGGCGCGCATGTTTGTTAACATCCACTTGTCAACAGACCAGCCGCCAATCGCGCCGGCAAAGATCATCAGAAAAATAGGTAAGCTGGTCATCGTTGTGGCCGTTTGCAGCGATACTCCCTGAACGCGCATATAATAAGTGGGTAAAAAAGTAATGATGGACACATAGACAAAAGATTGTGCGGCAAATGATATGTAGGCGGCAACCAAAGAAGGCTTCCGGAAAAAATCCTTGACGATCTGCGCTTTAGTCATTTTGGTCTTTTGTACTACCGCTTTGTCTCCGACAGTATGAGCCACAACAGTCTGCTCCAAGGATACTGTTTTGTATTCTTTAACAAAATACATCAATATGGCTACGATCAAACCCGGCAGAGCCACAACACCAAAAGCGGCTCGCCATCCCCAGCGCAAAGCAATGTACGCGCCGAGCATCATACCGACAACCATACCTATAGAGATGAAAGCGTTGAAGACGCCAATCATTACCGCGCGTCTTTTTTCCGGGAAGAGTGCGGAAATCGTGGCCACACCGGCCGGGGCATAGGCAGCTTCACCGATACCGATAAAAGCGCGGGACACCAATAGTTGACTGTATCCGGTGACAAAAGCGCCTGCGGCACAGGCAATGCTCCATACTGTGGACATCAGGAACATTGATTTGCGGCGGCTCCAGCGATCCACCAGGATGGAGATCGGTACGACAAAAAGGAACATGCACAAGTACACAGCAGATACCAATTGGCCGCTCTGGGCATCAGTCAAGCTCCATTCCGCCTTGATCAGGGGCAATAATGATGAGATGATCATCCGGTCTGCAAAATCGAACATCATTAGCAGACACACTAGAGCAAAAACATAATATGTATATCCCTTGGAAAAGAGATATCCTTCAGGCACTTTTTTTGTTGTCATAAAACCCTCCCGTCAAATTTTTTTAATTAAGTAATGCATTCGTGAAACTCCAATTCCGAAAGCGAAGCGTATCGGAATTGGTAAGTTGAACAATCCCGCAAAGCGGAGGGTATAATACCACACAGCCTGCTTTGGGGTTCATACCAGTGATAAAACTTATCTCCATCGGTATAATTTTCTTTGTCATTAAATCTGTTGATACGCAGCGTGGCGCGCTTATTTCCCTCCTTTCACCGGGTTTAATTCTCCTCCAAATACTGTTCCCCAAACTGGTATATCCTTCAATTCCATCGGATCGATCTTCAGTGGATCAGCCTCGAGTACACAAAAATCCGCCTTTTTCCCAAACTCAATGCTGCCGATCTCGGAGTTGAGATGAAGCTGGTAGGCAGCTTCTATCGTCATGGCCCGCAGGGCATCTTCAACCGTGACTCTCTGCTCCGGGCCAAGTACCGTTCCCGATTCCAGAGTCCTGCGGTGAACAGCAGTCCAGGCGCCAATCCAGGGCAATTGAGGTGTGCCCGGCGGATCATTATGGAAGGTCCAGGAAACGCCCAGCCGTTTGGCTGTGCCGATTGGTGTGATTTGATGAGCGCGATTCGGCCCCTGGATTTTTAAATGGGCATCCCCGTAATAGTAAATCTGGGTGGAGAAAAATGAAACGGCGACACCTAAATCTCTGGCCTGACGTAATTGTGCCTCTGTAATTGTATAGCAGTGGTCTCCCCGGTGGCGCATGTCCGGACGATAACAGCGGCTCTGCGCTTCTTTGACTGCATCGAGTATTACCTGAAATCCTGCTGCGGTGTTGGTATGGGTAATTGTGGGGATTCCTTCTTCATGAAAACGAATGATAAGAGATTTAATCTCCTCCGGATTTTCAGCCATCTGACCTTCAGGTGAACCATCCCAATAGCCGGGCCAGCCAATCGGAGTGGTGTGGGAAATAATGGAGCCATCTATATAGAGCTTTACCGCACCAATCCGGAATTTATCGGTAGAGCCGGCCTTTATCTCTTTATACATTTCAATAAACTTTTCCAGAGATCCCGCTTCAGCGATCCCCATCCGCCACCAGGGCAGGCCGACAATCCTTAGTTTAGCTTCCGCCTTGGCAAGCAGGCTGGAATAAGACTTTATCGAGCCACGCACACTCCGTGCACCCAAAATTGCATCACAGACTGTCGTGTTTCCTCCGGCAACAAACAGCGGCAAGATGGCAGAAGTTTTTTCTTCGGGGTTGTTAAACAGTTCCGCAATCGCGGAAATTACACAAAACAGTCCTTTTGTTTCAATCAATGTTCCGCTTGGTTTCCCATCTTGTCCCTTTTCTACATTGGGTGGAATATTATCAGCGCTGATGCCTGCTTTTTGCAGCAGAAAATTATTAACCCAGAAACGGTGGAAAACCACATTGGAAATCAGTATCGGACGTGTGGTTGAAATTGCGTCCAGCTCATCAATGTGCAGAAATCCACCGGCCTTGTTTTCATCATAGGCAACGCCGAAGAGCAATTCTCCCGGCGGAAGCTTTTTGTCTAATTCTTTTAGTCTCTTGAGCACATCTGCCTTGGTCGGATAGATTGGATAAAATCCCCCTTCCGGCCGTGGCCAGGGAATTTGGGCGACAAAATTGCCGCTGTAGATGAACCCTTGCAAATCCACATGGGTGTGGGGATCAACAAGGCCGGGCAGAAGCACTTTGTCTTGGAAGGTTGTATCTACTTCATAGGGGATAAAGGGTGATTGTTTGATATGGTAAATGATGTCGTCTAATTCGCCCACGGCGAGGATACGGCCGTCCTTGACGGCTACCGCTGTGGCAAAGGGCTGCTCCGGGTACATTGTAATAATTTTCTTGGCAACAAAAATTTTTGTTTGGACAGGCATAAATTGATCATCCTCACTCAAATTGATTTGGCGGAATCACTCAGGCACGCGCTTTCGTGTTTTCCGGATCGTAATAAGGTGTTTTTACCACTATCGCTTGCCGCCTCTCTCCAAGAATTTCCACTTTCATTTTGGTTCCGGGCGCGGCCAGGTCAGCCCGGACATAACCAAAAGCAAGACTCTTTTGCGTACGATGCCCCCAGCCTCCTGAAGTAATCCGACCCACAACCTGATCATCGTACCAGATGCACTCATCTCCGTAGGCATCCGCATCTGCCGCGGCAACTTCCAGCATGACAAGTTGAGTGCTTATCCCCTGTTGTTTCTGCTTTAACAGATTTTCACGACCGATAAAAGCATCTTTTTTAAAATTGACAAAAGCCTCAAGTCCGGCCTGAAGCGGCGTTGCTTCCGAAAAATCCGCTCCCATCAGATACCCTTTTTCCAGGCGCAGAGAGTTAAGTAAAGCGCGCATGCCGCAGTTGACTAAACCAAAATCCCTGCCTGCCTTCAGAATGTCCTGATAGATGGTTCGCTGATAGACCATGTCATGGTGGAGTTCCCAGCCCAACTCGCCTGCAAAATTCATGCGGATTGCCCGAACCGGTGAAACCCCGACATGAATGTTGCGGCAGGATAAATACGGGGCCGAGGCGTTGCTTAAATCTGCATCAGAAATCCTGGAGAGCAGGTCTCTTGCTTTGGGGCCAATGACTGTTAAAACGCCGTAGCGTGTTGTCACATTATCGATAATTACACTGCCGTCTTTTGGTAGATGATCTTCCAGATGCTGCAGGACAAGCACTTCGCTTACCGCAGGCGTAACAACGTAGAAACGATTTTCATCTAGCCTAGTAATGGTCATGTCTTCCGCGATGATGCCCTTTGGCGTGAGCATCAAATTGTACGCCACTTTTCCCACACCGGGCAGGCGGCCGCAGGTTAGATAGTCAAGAAATCGTGCGGCACCTGTGCCCTGGATTTCAAATTTGCCAAAGGCGCTGAGCTCGTAGACCGCGACATTATCGCGTGCGGCCAGGCACTCATTTTTTACATGCTCGAAGTAGCTGGTATTGCGGCGGAAGGAATATCTGTCCACCGGCTCCACGCCTGCCGGCGCAAACCAGTTGGCTCTCTCCCAGCCATAGCGGCTGCCAAAGACGGCTCCCTGCTCTTTTTGCATTTCATAGATGGGCACGGTTTTGATTGGCCGGCCGGCATCACGTTCAGTATCAGGCATCGTCAATTGATACTGCAGGCGATAGGCTTCATGAACTTTGGCCAGTGTGTATTGCTTGCTTGTCCAGTTACCGAAACGGCGCGGATCAAGAGAGGACAAATCAATGCTTGGTTCGCCATCCACAATCCATTCGGCCAGATACTTGCCAACCCCACCGGCCTGGGTAATGCCGAAATTGCATCCCGCCATGGCATAGAAGTTAGGAACTCCATAGACCGGCCCGCAAAGCTGCTGGCTGTCCGGCGTATAGGTAATCGGCCCGTTCTGGATGTGCTTCATGCCCGCTTCCCGAAGTATGGGCACCCGATCCAGCAGCTTAAGAATATACTCCTGAATCCTTTCCAAATCAGTTGGCAAATCCGCCGCCGCGTAATCCCAGGGGACGTTATGGGCATTCCATGATTTGCACCTGGCTTCGTAAGGCCCGACAAGCAGGGTGCCCAGTTCTTTGCGCAGATAAAAAGGAACGTCCGGATCGCGAAGCGAAATTAATTCGTCTTGCAGACCGGCAATTTCCGGAAGATCATCAAACATGAGATGATGGTGCTCCATCGGAATAATCGGCAGATAAACACCTACCATGGCCGCGATGCGGTCGGCCCAGAGGCCTCCGGCATTAACAACGATCTCACAGGTAATGTCGCCTTTTTCGGTGTGAACAATCCATTCTCCACCGCGCGTGCGAGAAAGGTTGGTAACACGGTTGAACCGATAGATTTCGGCCCCTCTTTGTTTTGCGCCCATAGCCAAAGCATTGGTTGTGCCAACAGGGTCGCAATGGCCGTCGTGCAGGTGGTACATGGCGCCCACCAGGCCGTCTGTTTGCATGAACGGGAAAAGTTTTTTGGCCTCGCCAGGACTTACCAGATAGCACTCCAAGCCGAGTGCGTGGTCTTTGGCCAGTATGTGCCTGTACTCATCGAAGCGATCAGGAGTTGTCGCCAGGCGCAGGCTGCCTGTGGTGTGCCAGCCGGTACTCTGCCCGGTTTCGGCCTCCAATTCCTGATAAAGTTTGATGCTGTATTGATGCAGACGGGAATTTGTCCTTGTCGCTGCCCACTGGACAACATTGCCGGCGGCGATCCAGGTGGAGCCGGAAGTCAGTTCGTTTTTTTCCACCAGAACTATATCCGTCCAGCCCAGTTTGGCCAGATGATAAAGGACAGAGCAGCCATTTATTCCGCCACCAATAACGACGACGCGCGCATGCGTTTTCATAATTTTTCCCTTCTCGAGGATATTTTAATTCTCGAGTTACAGCAGCGTATCAATCTGTACATAGTCCATATTAAAAGCTTCGGCCACACCCCGATAGGTAATATGCCCCGAAACTACATTGGCCCCTAGTTTGATATCCGGGTTGTCCCGCATGGCATTCTTCCAGCCCTTGCTGGCAATCTTCACCGCGTAAGGCAGTGTGGCGTTGGTCAAAGCAAGCGTTGATGTACGCGGCACCGCGCCGGGCATATTAGCCACACAATAATGCACTACTTTGTCCACGGTGTAAATGGGATTACTATGGGTGGTGGCTTTGGATGTTTCAAAACAACCGCCCTGGTCAATTGCTACATCCACCATGACCGCTCCCGGCTTCATGATCTTAAGCATATCACCAGTAACGAGTTTGGGGCATTTGGCGCCGGCATTCAACACAGCTCCCACCACCACATCTGCCTGTTTAATCAGCTCCCGCACTGTAGCCGGGCTGGAAAACAGGTTGAAGCAATTGGCCGGCATCACATCACTTAAATACCGCAACCGGTCCAGATTCATATCCAGGATATAAACTTTGGCGCCCAGCCCGCAGGCCATTTTTGCTGCATTGATGCCGACGATCCCACCGCCCAGCACGACAACATTGCCGGGATCAACGCCGGGCACGCCGCCCAGAAGCACACCGTGCCCGCCGTGAGACGTTTCCAGGTATTTGGCTCCCTGCTGAATGGCCATTCTGCCGGCTACTTCACTCATGGGAATCAGCAGCGGCAAAGAGCCATCCGGTTTCTGGATAGTTTCATAAGCGATACAAACCGCTTTGCTTTTAATTAATGCCTTGGTCTGACGCTCGTCTGCCGCCAGATGGAGAAAGGTAAAAAGTATCTGGCCTTCTCGAATCAGATCATACTCCGCAGGCATTGGCTCTTTGACATGCATGACCATCTCCGCTCTTTTAAATATTTCCGCCGGTGTGTTCACAATCTCCGCGCCCGCTTTTGTGTAAACGGCATCATCGTAACCGCTGCCACAGCCTGCGCCTTTTTCCACAAGCATTGTATGGCCACTTACGATCATTACTTCAACGCCTGCCGGAGTCATGCATACCCGATTCTCTTCCGTCTTGATTTCCTTTAAAATTCCAACAATCATGATTTTTTCCCTTCCTTTATGTTCTCGTAAAAAGTCCCGTCTGTCATTCCCACGAAGAGACTGTGCCGTGATGTCTATTTGTCATTGCGAGTTCACGGCAGTGAACGTGGCAATCCAATTATATTCAACGCCTTATGAGATTGCTTCGGTCGTTATACTCCCTCGCAATGACAAACGAATAATGCGACACAGTCTCATCAGTCGAGCTGCATCTTCAAAACTTTTCCATGGCGCGTTTGACGGCTGTCACTATCTCGTCCATATCAGCTTTGGTGGCAATCAGGGCCGGGGCAAAATTCATGATGGTATTGTTGCCCGGCAGAGAGCTGGCTGTCCTTCCTACCAGCACTCCTTCGGCTGTCACCAAAGCCATGATGCGGGCCATTTCCGCTTCTGTGATGGATTCTTTGGTTTGTTTGTTTTTGACAAATTCAATTCCGCAGAAGAGGCCTTTGCCCCTGACATCCCCCACAAGCGGCATATCGCTTAGCGATTGCAGACCTTCCAACAAATAAGCGCCGACCACCCGGCAGTTTTCCACCAGTTGTTCTTCTTCGATAATCCGCGTGCTCTCGAGCGCCGCTGCCATGGCGCCTGTACATCCGCCGTAAGTGCTGATGTCCCGCAAATAACTCATACGCTCTTCAGGCTTACTGGGATCACAAAGAAATTTATCGAAAATATCCTGGCGGAACACGGTAGCAGACAGGGGCATATAAGAACTGGCCAACCCTTTGGCCATGGTGATAATGTCCGGATCAACATCATAATGTTTGTGCCCCCAGAATTTTCCAGTCCTACCAAACCCGCATACTACTTCATCCATAATCAGGTACACACCGTATTTGCGGCAAATATCCTGAAGAATCGGGTAGTACTCTTTAACCGGAACCAGAATGCCGCCACCGGCGGTAATGGGTTCGATAATGCAACCACCCACGGTATCCGGCCCTTCTTCTAAAATTATATTTTCCAGAATTTGGGCGCAGTCTATATCGCAGCCGGGATATTTTTCTCCAAACGGACAGCGGTAACACAGCATGTGAGGAAACTCGACAAAGCCTTCGGCAAAAGGCCCGTAATCCTGTTTTCTTTCCAACTGGCCTGTCGCGCTAAGCGCGCCAATGGTGGTGCCGTGATAATCCCGCTCTCTAAACAGCACTTTGTATTTTCCTTTTCGGTCCGGATCAATATGGGAGAGTTGGCGGACAATTTTAAAGGCTTTCTCATTGGCCTCTGATCCGCTGTTGGAGAAAAATACTTTGCCCAGGCGCGGCAGAAGTTCGATTAGTTTGGCTGCGAATTTGATGCTGGGAACATTACCCACAGTCCCCGCGTAATAGGGCAGGGTTATCAACTGTTCATACACCGCTTTGGCAATGCTCTCGCGGCCATGCCCCACCATGACGCTCCACACACCGCCTGATGTCGCATCCAGATATTCCCGCCCACGGATATCCTTGACCCGCAGCCCCTTGCCTTCAACAATGATCATTTGCTCGGCAGTTTCAAAGACCTTATGTGGCTTGATGTGGTGCCATAAATAATCCCGATCACCGCGCACCATCTCGTCGATATCATAATCAAGCCAGTTTGTTTTGTTTTTCATACAATATTCCTCACTTCAAAAATTTATACCAAGTCACTGTCAAACAC
>JBAXON010000114.1:0-9732 GCA_037133255.1 Deltaproteobacteria bacterium | reverse complement strand
CCATCTTGGGGTTTTTACATACTCTCGAGAAGAAGGGACAAAAGCGGCACAGTTCAAATCACAAATATCGGAGGCGGAGAAAGAAAGGCGGCGCGAAAATATCATGAGCGAGCAGGCCGGCATTTCCAACGCTATCAACAAAAGCTTGATCGGTACTACCCAGGAAGTACTGATTGAAGAAAAAAGCGACCGCGCCGATTTTGCTTTTATGGGCAGATGCCGCAGACAGGCACCGGAAATCGACGGCATAACGTACATTAAAAGCGGGCAAAATAAAATCGGCAAAATAGTGAAATGCAAAATCACGAATGCCGATGACTATGATCTGTTTGCCAAAATTATTGAATAGTGTAGATTAAGAAGGTAAAATAAGTATGGAAATTCAAGATGTATTTGCCGCCTATAAAGACGACATAAAAAAAGTGGAAGCAACTCTGGATAAAGAAATTATTTCGGATGTCAGTTTAATTCCTGAAGTTGCCCATCATTTAATTGACAGCGGCGGCAAGAGATTCCGGCCACTTCTTCTGCTCATCAGTGCCGGGCTGTGCGGCTATCGCGGCGAGCAGCGTTTTTCCATGGCGGCCGTTCTGGAGTTCATCCATACAGCCACCTTATTTCATGATGATGTCATTGATCAGGCGACCGTCAGGCGCGGTAAAACTTCCGCCAACAATATCTGGGGAAATGCCGCAAGCGTCCTCGTGGGTGATTTTCTGTATTCCAAAAGCTTTACTTTAATGACTAAAATCGGGAATATGTCCATTTTGGAGTTGATGTCCGGAATTACCAACATCATGTCGGAAGGTGAAGTCTTTCAGCTTATGAAATGTGGAGATGTAAATCTGACCGAAGAAGACTATTTAACCATTATAGAAAAGAAGACGGCGATATTGCTCTCCGCTGCATGTGCCGCCGGAGCGATACTAGGTTCGGCTGCGCCTGAGAAAATCGAGGCGTTAAAACAATTCGGTTATATGATTGGCAAAGCTTTTCAAATCACTGATGACACTCTCGATTACATGGCACAGGAACAGGAATTTGGCAAAGCAATCGGCAAGGACTTAGAAGAAGGCAAAATGACGCTGCCGCTGATTTACACGCTGAAGCAATGCTCAGACGAAGAACGAGAAAAAGCTTCACAGATACTTGCAGGCAAAGAAACCAATGCCGAGGCAACCGAGTTTATTTTCAGTTTAATCCAAAAATATAACGGCGTGAATTATTCACTGCAATGTGCCGCGAAATATATCAGCGAAGCCCGATCACAATTAAATATTTTCAGCGACTGCCCCGAAAAAGATCAGTTAAACGCCGTGGCGCAGTATGTTCTGGCCCGCCGGCTCTAAATACAATACGTGTCATTCCCGACACCAATCGGGAATTCAGTATTATTTTTCTCTGGATTGTCTTGTCTTATTGTTCTTCTTTTTGACAAGAGTGTCAAATACAAGAAGGCGCGTTTTTCAACGCGCCTTCTTGTATTAATTGGTGGAATACTAATAAGACACCTAATGTATTGTTCCGGAGGCAGTGCCTGTAATAGTGCCCGATCCCGTTGCGCTTGCTCCGGTTCCCGCCGCACCGCCTTGAAATTTGGTTGCCGTATTTAGGGCCGGTGAAATTTGGCCGCCAGTAATATCTGCCGCCCATTTTCCGGTTGGGGTATTCCAGCTTTTTATAGTAAAAGTTGCATTAAATGTGCTACCTGCGGCATAGCCCACCAAATCAGCAGTCGAGGGCGTGCTGGTATATGCACCGCTGACATTATTCGATGCCCAAATCTGCGGTTTGCCACCGCTGGTACTGGCATAAAAACCCATATTGTTAATATTTAATGATGTCCAGTATGGGTCGCCGCTGGTTTTGCTCATATTAACCGAACCGACAATCACCGACGGAATATTTAAATCAGCAAGCTTTGCCCTGCCAGTCGCCGTGGCGACCATCTCGATGAATTTTGCTGTTTCGATTCTTGTGTTAAGAGCAGTGGCACTCCAAGTACCAGGGGTTGCCGGACTGAAAACTCCCATAACCGTTCCGCCGAAAACGGAAGTTGTTGCAGATACCCAGTCAGTAGCAGCACCGGCAATATTGCCTCGAAAATAACCGCCGTCCGTTGCATTCCAAGCGGTAGAGGCAGCATTTTGCGTATAGAAGAAACTTTCCGATCCTGTCGTGCTTCCGCCTGACGGCTTGCGATAATAACTGAAAACTGCATTACCTTGCGGGTCTCCGCTGTAAGTGCCGTCTGAAACTGTTTTACCTATTCCCCATGAATTGTAACTATTGATACCAATCCAGTCTGAATTCATTTCAGTCAATTTTAAAGATGGTCCCCCGGCAAGTAAATTGGTATATGCATATGGAGTGACGACAACGGGAACCAATTCAAATGAACCGGAATTATTTCCGAACATAGCGGAATTACTTGGCACTATACCAGTTGCTGTAGCCATTTCAATGCGATTCAAAGTCCCTTCGGCTTTATAACCACCTGCCGCTGGATAAAATGTACCGGGAATATTGCCCCGCAAAATGCCGATATTGCCGGATGTGTCTGCATAAAGAGCCAAGGCATCCGTATTAATCGTGTTGGGGGAGGATAAAAGAAGCTGGGTATTAAGGTATCCGTTATAGGCGCCTCCGGAATCATTGGTTAAGTATCCCGATCCGGTTCGATAATTCTGGCTCTGCCAAGGGCCGGAACGAACGATATAAGCACCGAGGCTGGAAAGAGATTCACATGAACCGAAGCAGGGGGTGAAATTTGACCCCATCATTGTTGTTGTCACAGAGGTGTTGGTCCAGAGGCTATCTGTTGATCCTATAATGCCGCCGCCGACGTCGCTCAGCGAGTTCTCAATTACGTTGGCAAAAGCCATCGGCAAAAACTGAAAGGTGCCGCTGCTGATGGATGTATAATTTGAGCCGTTATAATAGCCAAAATGATTCAGCGTTGAAGTGCCTTTGTAACGCGTGCTCATATCCAGGAAATCACCGCTAATGCTCACTTCCTGAGCTGTCGTATCCACCGCTCCTGAATAGTTTGTGCTGTAACGAACTGTTGTTTTGGCTGAATCATAATGTATTATCTGTTTATTGGTAAAGCTGGTGACTCCGGTGTTGTTCATATAACTGCCGCCGATGCCGTAGCCGGCCCAAACGCCAATTACACCGCCGCCATTAACTGCAATGCGCCTGGCTTCACTTTGACTATAAAGCTTACAGCCGGCGGTAATGCAACCGAGATATATTTTATCAGTGGATAAATAGATGTCACCAATGAGCGGCGTGCTGGTATCGACCACAATATTCGTGGCGAGTGTGGAAGGTGTGAGGGATGTAGAGGCAACTGCCGGATTTTTGTAAACCAGCCCGGTGCCGGAAAATGCAGTGGCAGTAAAAGTAGCGGTCAGCGGACCCAGCAGAAAGCCCGCCTGGCCGTCATTATTGACGTAGATGGTGTAAAGGAGCGCATCGGCACTGGTATTGGACGCATTGGGCAGACCCATCATATAGCCGGATACGCCGGAAGTAACCGCACCACCGGTTTTAATCGTGCCATTGATTAAGCCTGCCCCCGGATTATTTTCTATTGATCCGCTACGTGTTCCCCCTATGACTGATAAAGGGAAAGTTGTGCCGGCATTATCGGAAGATGTCCCAGTGATTGTACCGCCTTCATCAATTTTATGAGTAAAAGCTGAAGCCGGTGTTATGGTCAGATCTAAAGTAGTTGTTGTAACAGTTGGCGGTATGTAAAATCCAGTACCACCGGAAGAGCCTGTGCCACCAGAAGAGCCAGAACCACCGAAATCACCAGTACCACCTAGTCCACCGGAATCGCCAGTGCCGCCAGAACCACCCGACCCGCCGGAATCACCGGAGCCACCTGAAGAACCAGGTAATCCTAATATTTCCGTAGCATTTTTCATTTCATCAAGTTGGTTGTTAGAAACGCTTCTTAATTGCGCCCCTAATGTAGCGCTGGGTACAAACATACCTTGGCCGGCAGTTATTAACTTCACATCAGTAGGATTATTTATACTATAACCATAACCGGAACCTTCCTGAAATATTGATCCCGACGCACCGGCCAGATAAAAATTAAAGAAATGGGTTCCACGCACACCGCAGACGGATGTCGGCGTGTGTACTTCATAGCGGCCTCCGCTAATACCTATAGATTTAACTATATTTTGAATTCTTCCGCGAAAAAGATTAAATATGCTGGAATTTCGTTTTTCGCCGGACATATATTGGGTAATACCAACCCGAGTATTTTCTGCCAGCCGTAATACATTGCCTTCGTTAAAAGTAATTTCCACTTTGGATTTGCTCTTGGTGCGGACAAAATCACCCACAATTACGGGATCGTCTATTTTAGCATCTCTGGCGGCACTCCCGGGGCTTGTAATATCCACATTACCCGTCAGATTTGTAATTTTACCAACAGGCGCAGCCATTGCTACCAATGGAATTAGCAGCAATATGGCTAATAACATTACAACCAAATGTCTTGTTTTCATCAATGCCTGCCTCCTCGCACTTTTTCTCTCCAGGTAAGGATTTGATTTTATATACAAGCTATCTAAAACTTAAACTCCAAACCCACCGTGTACAAATTACGGGTATATTCATAAACAGGGATATTGGAGTCTGATCTGATGTGCGCATATTGCAGAATAAGACTCCAGTTTTTTGATATATCCCAGTTTAAGCTGGCAGAGCCATTATAGATTCTATCATTTCTCCGGTCTGTTTTCGCAGATCCATCTACATCTGAGTATGGTTGAGAGTAGGAGTAATCTTGTGCTGTAAAACTGCCAGCAAGCTGCAGATAAATAAAGCCGATTTTCTGGGCAAAATTATCGGATAAAATTGGTAAAACCAGACTGGCCGAGAAACGGTTGGAGTTATTATCCCAGTAGATACCATTGGCGGCTTCTCTATTGTAATCATAACGTAAATTAATAAAGCCATTCTCCCAGTAAAACCATGTCCAACTCAGGTAAGCACGCCATCCCTCAGCGTCGCGCATGTTTTCCGCAGTAGTGATAACCTGATTATAATAATTCTTTTTATCATAACCGATAAAAAGTTCGAGAATTTGAAGTTCAGTTAACATTACTTTAAAAATTGGACCAAAAGTGAAGTAATCCTGATAATGTTTATAGCCGGCATTGCCATCAGGTACGATATCGGAATCAGTCCTGAGTTCATAATTGGTATAACTACCCAGCATACTTACGGAAAAACGTCCGAAATTATAGCCCGGCATCATGGATAAAGTATTCACAATTGAATCACGGGTGTGAACGTAATGTTCGTTCAGGTTCGCAGAAGAGGAATACATGGCGTTGAAAAGCCAGGGGCCATCCAAACGGGGAATATATTCAATTCGCAATGATGGTGAAAGAACACCGCAACCGGGATCGCCTTGTCCACCGGCTAAACTTTCCTGACGAGGCTTGGCAATCACATTCGAATCATAGCCACCGGAAAGGCCAAGAGTAATCCTTAATGGTCGAGTATAGAAAAGGCTTTTTTCAACTGCTTCCAGATACTGTCGGGCGTAAATGGCAAGATCGGATTTGGGATCATAGGAAGCTGTTGCCTTAAAACGCTCCTGAGCATTTTTAAATTTTTTGTCATTTACGTAACACAAAGCAATTTGGTAGTCAGCCGTCTGTGCTAAATTCTTATCCAGTGATTTTGCTTTTTCGAATGATTCAATAGCCGTCGCATATCTCTTTTCCCGTGACAGAATCATTCCCTCTAAAAAAGCAATATTGGCGGGAGCAATGTTTTGCTCTTGAGCTACTTTGATCCAATTTTTGGCTTCGGCTAATTTATCTAATTGAAAAAGGACATTTACATACTCCACCAGAGCTTCTTTTACGGCTGGCTTCAGCTTTAAAGCATCTTCCAAATTGACAGATGCTTTGTCGTAATCCATCGTTTGTTTGTAGGCCATACCCAGAAAATAGGCAGCCAATGCCGATTTGGGTTCCTGTACTCTTGCCTTTTCCAGTACTTCAATAGCTTCTTCGTAATTCTCAACCTGATATTGTTTTATGCCTTCTTTCAGGAAGTGGTTAATTGCTTGGCAAAAAGCGTAGGGGGCAAGAATAAAAAAAAGAAGAATACAGAATAATAAGACCAACTTTTTCATAAAAATCTTCCATTTAAAAAATCAAATCTTACGTTTGGAGAATTACCGCTGCGACTTTTGGCAATCTTCCATGATTGGCTTTTACAAGTACTTGCTTTCGCTGGGGTTAGTTATAGGGTAATCTCACTATGTATGTCAAGAAAATTTTGAAAATATTGGCCACAAAATATGAAGTGGTGATACTGGTGTCTCACTTTCCCCGAAAAAATAACTATCAATATTGAATGCCTCCACCGCTGGTGCCTTGGACAGAAGTAGCGAAATCATCAAAAAATTGGCACTTATTGCAATCCGCATCGTAAAAACCATGGACACCGATTTCCGGCCGATTTTGGGTGGTGCCTGTGCAGAAGCCGGATGAAGAAAAAGTGGCATCAACAACCTCTGTAAATGGCGTAACTGAAGTGCATGAATTCAAGGTGCAAGTAGCTGTCCATGAAACCGGCTTAAAGCTTGAAATACTCCAATTAATACTACCAGTCGCTGGAACCGCTGGTGCCTTGACGTATGCCTTGAGATGATTCCCATCAGATCTTTCATTTACTCGAATTAGTAGCGTTGGCCATGCTAATAAGTCACCACCACTTGAAACACCATACGAAGAAACCATTTCTGCATAGGCGAGGACAGTATATTGATTGGACACTCTTTTCCAAAGTACGGCATAGACTTTGTTATCTGCCTTCAAATTTCTCTGGATGCCATAGGTATTCGTACACCAATCACGGTTACACTTGTTAGCAAGGTCATATCTATAGAAAGAGAAACCATAGGAGTCGCTGGTGGCCGTGGTATTCCGGACCCGGAAAGAAAGACCTACCAAGAAATGCTGAGGGTTAGATGAATTTTGAACCTTCACCTGCAGAAAATAACTGGAAAGGTTGCCATTGCTTGCCCATGCTTCACAAAGATTAACATTAGCTGGGTTTAGATTAATCGCTGCTTCTGTTCCTTTAAATAAAAGATCACCTTCTACTATAGAATACGATGTTTGCGGAATAGTAACTATTGTCCAACTGTTATCCAGGAGGTTAGTGCCGTCTGGTTGTGTGGTGGCGTTTGCATCGAAACCTATTGGAACACCACTAGTATCGGTTGTTGTGGGCGGCATCCCGGGGGGAGCAGCGGTCGCTTTGACGATATTCCTGGTAACCAGTTGCCTGGTTGTCAGCCAACCAGATTCCACAATGCCTGTCGATTCGATAATCAGATGGGTGGGGTCGCCCGGCTTGTCATAGGTTTTGACGGCGAATTGACCATTGCTGAGGGTAAAGGTCGTGAGGGTGGGAAAGGGTCCATTGGCGACAGGAGTGGTAATAAATTTTTGGAGTGCGTAGTTTGCTCCGGACTCGCCTATGTAATAGGCTCGCTCCTGTCGGTTCGCAAACAACTCCCCATAGGAAGAGGTTGTTGAAAAATAGAGCATTCCGCTCCCAAGCACAGCCATGAGCACAAGCGACACAATCAAGGTAATCAGAATTGCTCCCCTTTGATTTTTAATCCGAACTTGCTTATCCATTTCAATCACTATAAATTTCTCGGTTTCACCCGCTCTTTGAATTCGGACTTCACACCGTCCGCCCCCGTCAACTTAAGCGTTATTTCTATGATCCGCCGTGAAGATTGCCAGGTGGTTTGGGCAGCACTATCATAATTATCATAATAGTTGAGGGTAAAACTGCTCACCTGGTCCGTCACGATATCTCCATCAAATGTGATCGTGCTTCCCGAAAGCATTACCGTATGAGAGCTGTTAACATCATTTTTGGTAGAGGTAAAAGAGATCGACGTGGCATTGGCAGCGGTGATCGAGCTAATGTTTATATTACTGAATTCCTTGACAAGTTTCGTCATGGCTATCTGCCCTTTTTGAGTTGTGGCCGCATTCATTCTCGTAAAGATCATTCCTTTTACCACATGAACAAGTCCTAAGCCTCCGACGGCCAGCATAATACTCACAATAATCAGAACAAAAATTATTTCTATCAGCGTAAATCCTTTTTGCTTATTTATTGTCTTTTTCATAGTCAAGCCTATACCTCCTCGGCCTTTACCCGGCGAAAATATAAGTCAGGGTTTCGTTATTGCTGTTTTTAATGGTCACTTTTAGATATTGCCCGTAGACCGGGTCACCCGGAGTACTGTTGATATTCACTTCCGCGTTACTCGCATCGAACTTGACGAAGTGGTTTTCCACAATTGTATACTTCCCAAAATTATTGTCCAGTGCCGCCCCTTCATTGCCTCCCGGCACTCCTCCTGCAATAGCGTCCCGGAGCGCTGGAAGATCACCAGCGTAGTACTTCTCGTAAACAGTCAAGAAGTTTTCCATGACCCGCTGGATGGAGAAGGATGTCTGCATGCGGAAGATCGGGTCCGAACTTTTAGTCATAGACGTACCCATAACTGTAACAAGCATCGCCCCGACAATGGCGGCGATAACAATCGTAATGATCACTTCCACAAGTGTGAAACCGGATGATTTCAGTTTCGTCATCGTCTTCATGGGATAAATCCTGTATTTTTGGTAATGGTAATCGTACCCCCACCGGCGGACATGGTTAAGTCTATATTGGATGAACCGGGGCTTCCCCATTCATCAAAAGTAACTGTACTTCCCGTTACGGTTATTCCATCCGGCAAATTATGCGTTGGCGAATTTTCGTTTGGCAAATTATAAGTCGCCACATTCCCATTCCGCAAAGCAGTATAAGCGCTTCCGGCAAAAGACATGCCCCAGGGTTTATCATCGCTAAGGGCACGTAGCTGGACATACCGAAGGTGCGTTTTTAGAATATCCTTTTCCACAGTAACTTTATAATCCAGAGTTGAACCTATTCTAGTCACGGCAACGGCAGCGATGATACCCAGAATGACCAGCACGGCAATGATCTCGATCATGGTGAAACCACTGCTGTTACTCAATTTACCTTTGAAGATTTGTCTTCTCTTTATCATACTGGCATCAATTCCACTTTCTGTACGGTATAAGCAAGAAAGAATCCTGCAAAGATACTCAGTGCCAAAAATAAGATAAGAGGTACGCCGACGTAAGGAAGGAGCAGATAGTCCCACATCAATATGCCATTTATACAAGTGAAAAAAATATAAACCCATGTCCCATATTTGGCTATCTTTATGGCGATACTCCCTTTCATCATCAATACGATCGCCAAAGCAAAAAGCCATATCGCCGTGCCGATGGTGAGATGCGGTTGCAGTTTTAGCCATTCCATCGCATCCATACTGAAAACGATTGCCTTAAATCCAACCATCAATGTAATCCCCATGATGAGGTAACAATACCCTGTGATGAAAAAACAAAAAGCGCATTCTTTTCTATTTGAGACGGGCAGTATCTGCGCCCAGCGAGATTGGATGTTGGCCCACGAAGGGTTAAACAGCAAACGATTTACCTTGTGGTTTCCCTGAAACATTAACCCAACCTTATGACAAGTTGATAAAAAATTAGAAAAATTATATTGATCTTCTGCTTTAAGGCGGCATTCTCTTCGATCAGTTGTTTTTTGGTCTTCTGGTCAGGTACCATGGTA
>JBAXON010000113.1:0-9790 GCA_037133255.1 Deltaproteobacteria bacterium | reverse complement strand
GGCCATGTAAAAACCGGGGCATAGGAAACCGGATTTTCGGGCCGCCATTCTCCGACACCTACGCCGAATCCTGCTTGATTGAAAAGATTAACCAATTGCTCTAGGCATGGGTAATTGGTTAATCTCACAGTTAGTGTTAAGGGTTACGACAATTGAGATTGCAATTATCCGGTTTCAATTGTATTTAGGATCCATATTGACAAGTATATCGAGGCGCCATGAAGTTTGAAAAATATCATATTTCCGAAGACATAAAACACAACCTGGCAAAGCTCGGTTTTAAGAGGCCGACGGATATCCAATTCAAATCCATTCCGTCAATCCTCAAGGGAGAAGACGTTCTGGCTATTGCCCAGACAGGCACAGGAAAAACGGCGGCATTCGCCATTCCACTGATCGATAAAATCCATCGGGAAAAAAGCAGCAAACGCGATATCGGCATCAAAGGCCTGGTCATGGCGCCGACACGAGAACTGGCCACGCAGATAGGCGAGGTCTTCACCAGCATCGCCAAGCACACCAAGGTGAAGACGTTTGCGCTGATCGGCGGTGTTGAACAGGATGCACAGCTCAAAAAACTGCAGGAAGGTATCGATATTCTGATTACCACCCCGGGACGAATGTTTGATCTCATCCATCAAGGCTACATCAGTTTGGAACGTGTCGATACGCTGGTACTCGATGAAGCCGACCACATGCTGGATCTGGGTTTTATTCAAGACATTCAGTATGTAAAAAAAATGCTCGTTAGAAAGCATCAGACGCTTTTCTTTTCGGCAACCATCAATCCTGAAATTAAAAAACTGGCTTTCTCCCAGGTTAAAAGCACAGCCATTCGCATTCAAATATCTCCCGATGATCCGGTATCCGCGAATGTTTCGCACGCCGTCATGTTTGTAGAGATGGATGATAAGCGATTTTTTCTGGAGAGCTTTATCAAAGAAAATCCCACAAGCAAAATCATCATCTTTGTGAGAACAAGAGTACGTGCGGAGCGGGTGGCCAAAGCCATGGAGCGCGTATCGATTGCGTCGATCACAATCCATGGCGAGAAGGATCAGGGTGAAAGAACGGAGGCGATGAGGAAGTTCAAAGAGGGTGAGTGCCAAATACTCATTGCCACAGACGTCAGCGCGCGCGGCATCGATATTCCGGATGTGAACTATGTGATCAACTATGATCTACCAGAAAAGGCTGAGAACTATGTCCACCGGGTGGGCAGAACCGGAAGAGGCGTCAACAAAGGCATTGCGCTTTCTTTTTGCAGTGAAGATGAGAAAGAGCTCCTGGGTGAAATCCAGCAGTTTCTAAATAAAGAAATTGAAGTTATCAAGCTTGGCAAAAAAGATTACGCTAGGACCATGGACATTGCCAAAAAGAATACCGACGCCAGCGTTCAGGCGCTGATTGAGGACAATGAGGCATGGCTGAAGAATAAAAAGAGGAAGCCCTCCGGCAAAAAGTAAGGGGATGCTGTTTTTGGTATCCTCAAAAATAGAAACCCATAAAACAGAAAGGAGATTTATATGAAAAGAGAAACCAAGATCTTATCAGGGGCTGTATTGATAATGTTTTTATTTGCTGCGGGTTTTATTGTTTCCCCGGTGATAGCCCAGCCAAGATCGGCTGTAGCCGTGCAAGATGCAAAGTATGATGTTTCCAGCTCTATTAAAGATAATCTGAAGACCTATGTAGGAAAGGACGTGTTGATTCATCTTCGTTCGGGGAAAACCTTTCAGGGATATGTTAAAGCCGCTGGCGATCACTTTGTTCATGTGGAAAAACTTTCCGGCAGAGATTATTATGATGCCCTGATCCGCATCGACGATATCAGCGCCATCGAAGCCAGATTCAGGGATATGAAATAGAAAGGTTGCCATGTCCAATAATAAGGGTTCTTCGCCTGTTCCACTTCTAAAACTTGTTGGTTTTGCCATGGGGCTTTTTGCGGTGCAAACGTTCTGGGGATTTACCTGGGCGACACTACCGCTGTACCTGAAGGAACTCACCGGCTCTAATGTGGTCACAGGAATTATTATATCGACAACCGGCATCACCGGCCTGTTTTTCCCCGTGCTTTCCGGTTGGGTATCCGATCGGATCAACACGCCGCTTGGCCGCAGGCGGCCCCTGATTATCGCGGGATGGTGCCTGGTATGTATCATGGTACTGCTCTTGATGCGGATCGATTCTCTCCTTGTGGCGTTGCCTGTGATCGTTCTTGCCTACGCCGGATTCTTCTTTGCCATCGGCCCCTATTTCGCGCTTCTTCCCGATACAGTTCCCGTATCACAGCGCAGTTTCGCCTCGGGCGTTATGTTTCTTGTCGGGGGTACCGGAATGCTGAGCTATCTGATGTTTGCCGCACGATTGTGGGATACGTCACACACCCGACCGTTTGTGTGGGTTGTGATTGCAATTTTCGTTTCAGTTACGATTCTGTGCTTTTCAGTGAGGGAGACAAGGGCGCAAGGCCCGATTAAACACCAAAGCTTACTTGTAGGACTTGCAGGCGATAAAAATCTTCTGAGATTCCTGATCGGTTTTACTCTGCAATGGGTCGGCCTGTGGATGGTTAGCGCTTTTTTCGTGATCACCTGCATGGCTCTTTTCGGGCTTAGCGTTGAGCGCGCGGTAAAAGCGTTTTTCGTGCTGAACGCTTCTTTTGTTTTCTGCGCGCTTCCCGCGGGACTTTTGGCAACAAAGCTGGGACTCAAAAGGACAACAATATTCGGAGCTGTTCTTATGATAGCCTGTTTTTGTTGCATTCCTTTTATAAATGCGTATTCGACACTGCTCATCTTTATGGTGATCGCCGGGGCGGGTTACGGGACGATGCTGGCCGTATCTTACCCGTTCTTTCTTAGCCTGGTACCGCAGGGCAATACGGCAGGGTTTGTCGGGCTCTATATGGGCTGCCAGAACGGGACGCTGCTTATCGGGCCGGTGATAGCGGGATTTATGATCGACCGTTTCGGGTATATGACACTTTACTACGGAGCAGCCGCTGTAATGCTGGCGGGCATGATGATGTATCTGACAGTTAAGGTGAAACAATGACGATTGCGCGCAGGCAGGGACAATTCATCATTCCAGACACAAGCGGCATAAGACAAATGATGCGATATTTGGCGACGATAATGCTTATTGCCTTTTTATCGGGTTGCGCCATGTTCGCCAAAATCCCTATGGATGTGCTTATCTATGATAATCCCAACAAGGACTTGGACAATAAGCGATTGTTTGTTTTCTTGCGTGGCCTTGGAGGCAGTCATCACAGTTTCGAAGAAGAGGGTCTTGTGGCCTACGTCTTGGAGCGCGGTTTGCCATTCGATATGGCCGCGCCCAACGCCCATTATGGCTACTACGGCGATCATAACCTGATAACGCGGCTGAAAGAGGATGTGATCGACCCCGCCCGTGCCAAGGGTTACAAAAAGATCTGGCTGGTTGGTTTTTCAATGGGAGGGCTGGGAGCGATGCTTTATCTCATGGAACGGCCTGAGGACATTGCGGGCGTTTACCTGATTTCTCCATTTCTAGGCACGCAATCCTTATTGGAGGAAATTGAAGCTGCCGGTGGTGTGCGGAAGTGGGAGCCGGGGACCTTCAAAACCGAAGAAGATTGGCAGAGAATGTTGTGGCACTGGATGAAAACAACGATTGCCGACAATCCGGACAAAATTGTTTATTTAGGATATGGTAAGGGCGATCCTTATAAGATCGGCCCTAAATTGCTTGCCGCCATATTACCTCCAAACCGCGCCTATGCTATTGACGGTGGACATGACTATCAAACGTTCAAAGCCCTTTGGAAAATATTTCTGGAGAATGATGGTAAATTAAGAAATTGAAGAAGGAAAGTATCTACTCAAACAGCTTCTCCAGAACTTTCGGAACCGGTGTGTCAAAATGCATGCTTTTACCGGTTGCCGGATGGAAAAATTCCAGTATTCCTGCATGAAGCCCAAGACGGCCTAGTGGATCGGTTGCTGCCCCGTATTTTTTATCGCCGGCAATGCTGTGGCCAATGTCTTGAAGATGAACCCGTATCTGATTTTTTCTGCCGGTCTGCAAAGAAACTTCCAAAAGCGAATATCGGGCATTACTTTTCAAAACGCGGTAGCGGGTAACAGCCTTTTGTCCGTCGCCAGGAGTTTTTGATGAATACATCATTAGTGCCTTATTTTCTTTAAGGGACGAAACAATTTCCCCTTCCGCCTTTTGGACATGGCCTTCAGCCACCGCATAGTAGATCCTTTTGGTTACGGCATTCTCCCAATTGTCCTGCAATTTCTTCTGAATCTCTTTAGTCTTGGCAAACATCATAATGCCGGAAGTGTCACGATCAAGACGATGTACAATATATAGCTCTGCACGATGGCGGCTTTTTTTGACATAACTTTTTAAAATACTAAAGGCCGTTTCTTCGGTTTCCTTTGCGGTTGCAACCGAGAGAAGCCCTGCAGACTTCTCAATGACCAGAAGATGCTCGTCTTCATAAAGCAGATTCAAATTCCGCAGAGTCACCATCTGCGCCGGTTTCTTTTTCAGAATGATGACCTCCATCTCCGGCGTAAGTGGATAATCAAAGCGGGTGACAATCTGATTTAAGATCATTATCTGTTTTTGCTCAAGAAGTGATTTAACCGATTTTCTGCTCCGGTCAGGAAATGACTCGTAGAGAAATTCAAGAAGCTTAGCCTCACGAGCTACGCGCAAAATGCTTTGGTAGGAGTCTTCCTTCTGCAATTTCATTCTCCGCTGTCATTCCCGTCGTAGATGACCTTTAGGTTACGCAGGCGGGAATCCAGAAAATATATTATTCGTTCTGTCATTGCGAAGCGCCTCTGTGGCGCTGTGGCAATCTCTAGTTCAAATGATGATAATCTACTGCCGGTTCGGTTGCAAGCATCTTTCACACTAACCACTTCTCGCTATATTTTGTGGTCATTTCTGTGGCCAAGATTTTCTTGACAGACAATGCCGCTTTTTTTATAATATCTTGCACAGAAACCAAGTTCTTATAAAAAAATATCAACGTTAAATCAATCTATTAAAAGGAGGTAAAGCGATGAAGTCCTTATCAATCACAGGTATGTTTCTGATATTGGTCATGACCGTGTGTACCACAGCGTTGTGCGCGGGTTGGCAGGTTCCTCTGCCCGAGACCGCGGGAATCAGGCTCTACGTCGAGAAAAAAAGTTACGAGCCCGGCGAGACCGTGCGTTTCATGCTCTATGATCACTTAATTACAAGCAATGATCACGAGTTCTTTTATTTTTATGAGTACACCAACATCAAACGGATTCCAGGTTCTAAGCCACCCCAGTTCACAGCCGATCGCATTGAAAAAAAGATACCCAAAGGCACGGAAAACCCTAACCTGGGGCTATGCAGTCTTCTTGGTATGGGCGGTAGTACTGGAAAGTCACACCAAATCCTCGACGGCTCTTACTATGTGATCCAGCACAAAACAGATCAAGGGTGGCGCGACTTCTTTACCAGCAAGAAAGAGCCTTTCACGAAGGAATTGGAATTTGGAAAGGGGCTTGTCTGGGGTTGGGATCAGATGGACAAAGAGGAAATCAATAAGGCAAAGCCTGGTGAATGGCGCCTGGTGTTTCACGGGCGCTATCTGGATTCCGGAGATGATGATAAGAGGTCAGTCCGTTTTACCATTAGCGAAAAAGGTGGGAAGCACGGGAAGTGAAAGAACGGGAAAACCGGGGAAAATGAAGTCACCAGACGCGGCAAGTCCATACCAGCTTAATCGATGTGCATTGCCAGCGATAGATTTGGTGCATTCTGCTTGCAAGGAAAACTGGGGTCAGGTTGAACCTACCCCAGTTTTCTCATTAAACAACCGTCCACTTTTCTGCATTAAGCATTGGCAGATTCAAACCACCGCAGGATCGTTGCGTTCTCCTCACGCGGATAGGTATGGGAGAGATCGGGAAGAATTTTGAGTTTGATATCAGCTCCAGCCTGCTTTAGCTCTTTGCAAGAGTAAGCCGCGCGTGCCGCCGGGAATATAAAATCCTGCTCTCCGTGTATCCAGCAGATACGCTTCCCTCTGGCTTCACGGAAATCTACAGGAGGAAGAGCGCAGGCAACCGGTGCAATACTGCGATAAATACTAACGGGTGATAATGCCAGCCCCAGCGCGTAAGTGCCGCCGTCAGACATGCCGGAAAGCAGAATGCGGGAACGATCAATATTCACTCGTAAGTAAACATCTTCCAAATGCCCGGCGATAAGTTTTGCGTCTTGTTCCACATCAGTAATAGACCAGGTCATTGCGGTGGAAGTCGGTGCAAAAAGGATATATCCCATGCTGCGGGCTTCGCGCAGCCATGACCAGATGAAATCTTTTCCATGACTGTACCCGCCATGCAAAGCAACAATCAGCGGCCAGGAACTTTCCGGCGTATAGTTATCAGGAATGAAGAGAGAATATCCGCCGCGGGCATGCAACCCATGATTAGCACCGATATGAAATATGCCGGTTTGAGCACTCTGAAAAATATCTGAGGGCGGTGCAATATTAACTTCACTCTCTAGAAAATGCCGGTTTATTTCCCGGAATGATCCGCAAAGAGCAAAAAGCTCCTCCTGCGCTCGGCAGTATTTGCGGCCAGCTCGAAGCGCAGAAATAAACGAAGCTTGCAGATCTTTTTCATTGCCGAAACTTTTTATCGCATTAATCAGAAAATCAGTGGCGCGTAAAAGACCAGACTGTGCATTTTTGTCCATAGTATTAGCATCAGCACCAAGCAGAAATTGCCGTGCTGCAGTGAGTGGCTCAAAATGAACAAGAAGTTCCTCTCTGATTGCGGAGAGAACAAAAGGATTGAGTTTGCGCATTGCCGTCTCAAAGGCCTTTGATGCGGCAACCAGTATCGATGAAATGACTTCAGGATTCATTGTTGAAACTCCAATTCCGAAAGCGTAGCGCAGCGGAATTGGTAAGTTGAACAAACCCGCAACGCGGAGGGCATGATAAACCGCAGCTTGCTGCGGAAATTGTTTTCAAAGCTTGCTCAGCGGTTCATGCCCATGGTTATTAATATTACCCCGTATTCCGCTTTTTAACCACATAAAATAATGGGGGACGATTCTATTTCATTGACAACATAAGTCAAACATCGTCATTGCTGACTTTCCGGCGATTAGAAATTCAAACTTCAGCGGCCTTTTTTGTTTTTGCGGAAGGGTGAGGAGGACGCCCTTCTTCAAGATGCTCGTACTTAGCGAGTGTCATTAATTCGACCAACAAATTACAGTCGTAGATAACCCCACGGTGACCTTCAGGTTATTCAGATTACGCGCAACGCTTCTGAAACTTGGGACTCATTATATTTTTGACAAATAGTCTTAATTCATATATTTCTTACCATAAATAAAATCCAATAAGTAGAATCTGCCATGCTCAAGTATAAATTATATTCTTTGCAAAATACAAAAAAGACATCAGTACGATTGGTAATTTTGCTGCTGAGCTGCATCATTCTTGTTATTAATTTGTCAGGGTGTGGTGCATTTTATCAGAATTATATTGATAGAACTATGGACCCTTATGAAGAAGACGTAAAAGCGCATGCGACCAGAGGTGAAATTAATGCGATTCTGTTGCCCGGGTGCGCAACACAACCGGGCGCCCAGGATACACTTTTCAGTTGTCTGAAGTTGTCGCGCGATGTTAATCCCGCATCGGTAAAATTGCCGCCCGGTGAAAAACTTTATCTTGGTCATGTCTCCGAATTTATTGTGCGTGCATTAAAATATTATCAGTTGGAGGAAGGCTTTAAAGATTTCTATGGCTGTCGCATTGTTTTGAAATTTCGTAAATTAACTCCCTTAGAGCTTCGTTCCCGAACATTTACGGATTATTCGAGTTTTGCCGTAGGTATGACTACTGCAGTTGCCAGCATGGTAACAATGATGCCTATAGGTGCAGTTTTGTTTCTTGTGGATGGGGTTAAAACGGAAATTGGTCGTCAGAACTTTGAAGAACACACTGAAATGATGGGCCTGCCGAGGCCGAAAAAAAATATGGTTTATCATCGACTGGAATCCGGAGGACGAACGCTTTTATATGTAAAATACAGAGTAGAATATGAAGTGACCGGGAGCAGCAGCGCCAGGATGCAATTTGATGATAAAGTAACAAGTTATATGGTGGAAGAGTGTGTTTTGGAAAAAGTCACTTCTGAAGAGATAAGTATCTATCAGAAACAGATTGAACTTTTTAGAAATAATCAAGGTAACATCCGTTCTCACTTTTACCAGCGTCCCCATATCCAGCACGAAAAAACTGATTGAAATATAAATTATTACAGGTATAGTTCGCAGAACTGTTTTTTAAAAATACATTTGTGCCGGTGTGATACCTGAAGTCAAGCTTGGCAATGGCAGATCGCACCACAGAATACGAAGAGGCGCATCAGTTTCGAGTTACGGAGAGAGCGTGAGAGGTAAGTATTGCAGAAAGACGTTTGTTATCATCCTGATTTTGGGGATGATGATGGTACCAACAACAACCTTTACGGAATCGTCAGCAAGCGCCGATTTTCAGAAGAACTCTACAAATTATGAAGCCGTGCGGCTTTCGCCTGAGCCCTTTTTGCGTTCTGGCGCCGCAGTGGTGGAGGATCAGGAGACAGGCGAGCTCCTGATTCAAAAACAGGCAACGCTGGTATTGCCAATCGCGTCCATAACCAAGCTGATGACCGCCATGGTCATACTCGATGCCAAAATCGATTTACAGGAAGCACTAACCATTGAAAAGGCGGATATCGACAGACTGCGCGGCAGTCACTCCGGCCTGCCGATACGCACAGAGCTATCGCGCAGAGATGCTCTGCTTATTGCTCTGATGGCTTCCGATAACCGCGCCGCCCACGCGCTGGCGCGAACTTATCCGGGTGGTTTTGATGCCTGCATCGCGGCGATGAATGCCAAAGCAAAAGCGCTGGGGCTTTCCGAAACGCGCTTTGAAGATCCCTCGGGGCTTTCCAGCGGCAATGTGTCCTCTGCCCGTGACCTTGTGCGACTGGTGAACGCCGCTTACCAGTATCGCCTTATCCGTGAATTTACTACCTGCAATAAGGCGGCAATCACTTACGGTCGACGCGTGCTGAGATTTCATAACACTAATCGCTTGGTCCAGAATCCTCGTTGGGAGATCGGCCTTTCCAAGACCGGCTTTATAGCCGATGCCGGCCGCTGCCTCGTGATGCAATGCCAGGTTGCAAAGCGCAATCTGCTCATCGTGCTGCTCGATTCTCAGGGAAAACTGAGCCGTGTCGGCGATGCCAACCGCATAAAGCATTGGCTGGAAGGGGCGTCTCTCTTGCAGAGCACACGTAAGGGATAAACCGCTGTATGCTCTGCATACAGGATAATTTCCAATTAAGTTTCTAAGCTTCTATCCCCACAGGTAAAAAAATCATGGCACCTGAGTATTAATACATGAAAATATATTTTGCCGGATCGATCCGGGCAGGACGGGATGATGCCGCGATATATGAAACCATGATCACGTGGTTGCGATCTTACGGGGAAGTATTGACCGAGCATGTTGGCAACCCCTTACTTTCCGCAGCAGGCGACGACCACCTGAAGGTGGCATGCGGACCAGATAACCGGTATATCCATGACCGGGACATGGCCTGGCTTACAGCCTGTGATCTTGTGATAGCTGAAGTTACGACGCCCTCCCTTGGTGTGGGTTATGAACTGGGATGGGCCACGGTATTAGAGAAGCCCGTATTGTGCCTCTATCGGA
>JBAXON010000112.1:0-9851 GCA_037133255.1 Deltaproteobacteria bacterium | reverse complement strand
CAAAGACGGAGATGATATGGAAATAGAATCAATCGAAATGTTCAGGGCCATTGCCCGCGCTTTAGGTAAATAATTTTCCATCACTCTTCGCTTGCTTTGGCTGTTCGCCAAGGCAAGCGAAGAGCATAAGTCAATGGCGGGACAATTTAATGGTTTTATCAAGGATAAAATTGTCAAACGGCAATAAAACACATTCCGAATCATTAAAAATGAAGGCAGCCGGTGGCTGGGACATATTGACGGATGCCTTGAAAAATTACAGCGCCAATGGCGATGCCAATCAGGCGGCAGCCATCGCTCTCTATGCTGTTTTGTCGGCAATCCCTCTTTTTGTGCTGACAGTAATTTCTGCCGGATACATTTTTAGTTCTTATCCTCATATTCAAGCAGATATAATTGATGCCGTCAGAGGTTTTCATCCCTACTTCTCCGAAAAAATATTAGTTCAGTTAGGTCAAATTGAAAAGAAAAGGCATCTGCTGGGCTGGTTGGGATTACTAGGCCTGATCTGGCTTTCCGCCCAAATTTTTAATTCTATGGAAGGCGCGCTCAACATTACGTTTCATTCGCCAAAGAAGCGCAATTATATTGTTTCAAAATTATTAGCGATCTCCATGATACCGATGGGATGGATTGTGGGCGGTTCCAGCGTATTATTAAGCTACCTGACCGCGATTATATTGCGGCAGCCGGTGGAATTGCCAAGTGGAGTGAGCTTATACTTTACTCACATGTCGGGAGCGCTCCTGCGTTATGTCCTGCCCTATGTAATTACCGCAATTTTTTTCAGCTTCCTTTACCGGATAATTCCCACAGCCAAAATCAAACTCTCGGTCGCCCAGGTAGGCGGTGCCATCTTCGCGCTTTTGATGGAAATCGCCAAGCAGTTTTTTACCTGGTACATAGCAAATTACACGCGCTATGATGTAATTTTCGGCTCTTTGGAAGCAATCGTTATTCTGGTTATCTGGGTCTTTTATGTAGCCTTAATTTTCCTTTTTTGCGCCGAAATTATGTCTTCCTATCAGCGCCGCGATATTCTCTTGCTGGAAAGGGCGATGCTTAAACCAATTCAAAAAGTTAGAAGAGTTGAAGAGCGTCTCTTTAAAAAATTCGGGCATACTTATAAAAAAGACAGCATTGTTTTTAATGAAGGTGATAATGGGAATGAAATGTTTTACGTGCTCTCCGGGCGTGTGCGTCTGGAAAAAGTTGATTGTCAAGTAAAAAAAGTGTTGGCCGAAATGGGACAGGGACAGTATTTTGGTGAAATGGCCGCGCTTATTGATATCTCCCGCTCCGCAACAGCACGCGTTACAGAGGATAGCCATCTGGCAGTTATTGATGGCGACACTTTCCGCGATATGTTGAGGCAAAGTCAGGAAATAGCCATGCACATGCTCAAAGAATTTTCCCGCAGGTTAAAAAACTCCAATAGAGCAGTCGAAGAGTTAACCAACCTTTGGGCCCGCATGTCTATCGTCATTCATTTTATGGATAATGCCGGAACAAATATTGAAGAGCATTTGCCGCAACTCACGCTGCTTACTAAAAAGGAACCGGCAGAGATTAGAGAAATATTAAATGAGCTGGCCCGGGAAGGAATGGTCATTATTCGCAATGATCTAATGGTGGAAGTAGTACGGGAAAAAATGTGGTCATTACTGAATTCCGGTGCCTTGAAGAAATGCTCTATAGATGATATAGATAAAGTTAATTGAGATATTTGGAGGAGAAAAAATATGGATTATTCTCAATATACTGATAATTCAGCAGCCGTGAAAGAATATATGCTGGAAGTATCTGATGGAGTTTCGCTTAAGATAATTGATTTCACTCCACGAATTCTTTTCCCGGATAAACCGGCTATTATTTTTGTGGCTGGCTGGATTTCATTGATCTCCGGTTGGCAAGGCGTGCTGAAAGTTCTCACGGCCAGGCACAGAGTTTTTTACCTTGAATCAAGGGAAAAGCAGTCATCAATAGTGCCTGATGTAAAAAAAGTAAGCTTCTCCATAGAGCGCCTTAAGATCGATATAGGTGAGATTATAGAAAAGGTAATCGCGCCTGCAGAAAAGTTTATACTTGCCGGGAGTTCACTTGGCGCTTCCGCGATTCTTGAATACTGTGGATCAGAGAAACGAGAGCCTTTATTTGCAGTACTGATCGCCCCAAACGCCGTATTCAGATTTCCCAAGTTTCTAGAATTAATAGTACCGGCATTGCATCCTTCATTTTACTATTTATTAAAACCTGCACTAAAATGGTATCTTAGAACCTTCAGGCTGGATAAAAAGAACTGCAGAGAACAGATTGAAAAATATGAAAATACCATGGATTGCGCTGATCCATACAAACTGAAGGCAAACGCCCTTGCTTTAAGAAACTACGCGCTATTGAATCATATTGATAACATCAACGTTCCATGTCTCATTATCGGCGCCACGTCCGACACTCTGCACGGTACCGAAGACATAAAGAATATTAAAAAAATAATACCTGATTCCCTTTATGTAGAGCTGGAAAGCAACATGGAAACTCACAGCGAAAAAGCGGGACGCCTTATTGAGCAGTACATTCAAGGTTGATTCCGATCAATCATTTCGGTGAACCAACAAATGGATCTGGTTGTTACTGGTAATGATTCGGCCTGTGCTGATTTAAGATTGCCAGAAAAATATCGCCATATTTCTCGAGTTTTGCCGCTCCGATCCCATAGATGCCCGCCAATTCATCCCGTGTTCCGGGCATGCGCGTGATCATTTCTTTCAGCGTCCGGTCATGGAGAATCGTAAAGGGCGGAAGGTTTGCCTGATCGGCAAGTTGCTTCCTTTTCTTCCGGAGAACTTCAAAGAGGTCGAGGTCGCATGAATCCAGCGCCTCTTTCTCTCGTTTGAGGCTCCCTCTGCTTTCTTTTTTTTCTGCCTCCACCCTTCCCATAACACTCTCTTTTGCCCGCAGTACTTCCCAGGCCTTCGGGGTCAGCTTCAAAGACCCGTGTTCGTATTCGTAAATCAGCAGGCCCTTCTGTATGAACTGGCGGGAAAGGTGACGCCATTGTCTGGCTGAATACATTGTCCCTATTCCATAGGTGGACAATGTTTCATGACCGAATTTCACTACTTTCTGTGAATTTGAGCCCCGCAATATATCTATGATGTGGCCGGCACCGAATATCTCATCTGTTCGTTTGACACAAGATAGAAACATCTGGGCGGGTATCGTAACATCAATCAAATCTTTTTTCTCGATCCGGCAGTTATCGCACATCCCGCAAGTGCCCTGCATGTGCGACTCTCCGAAGTATTCCAGCAGAGGGATGCGACGGCAGAGATCTGTTTCCGCAAAGCCAAGAATAGAGCCCAGGAGGATATTGGCAACCGTTCTTTCCTGTTCCTTTTTCTGTGTGATAAAATACTGGATATTGCGGATATCGCCGTATCCAAAAAGCAACAGGCAATGGGCGGGTAGACCATCGCGTCCGGCCCGGCCGATTTCCTGATAGTAGTTGTCGATGCTTTTGGGCAGATCGTAATGGACGACGAAACGGACATTGGATTTGTTGATACCCATGCCAAAGGCGATCGTCGCCACAATGATCTGAATGTCATCGCGGCTGAACAGTGTTTGATTTTCTGCGCGCTCTCCATCCGAAAGCCCTGCATGATAGGGACGAACTGAATAACCCTTTTGTTGGAGTACAGCGTAAAGATCGTCTGTCTGCTGGCGGGTCGCACAGTAGATGATCCCCGATTCATTCCGATATTGATTCAGGAATTCCAGGATCTGTTCGATGGGCTTTGTCTTGGGGGCGACCTCCAGAAAAAGATTCGGGCGATTGAAGCTG
The DNA here is from genome assembly GCA_037133255.1 of Deltaproteobacteria bacterium. GTDB lineage: Bacteria > Desulfobacterota > Syntrophia > Syntrophales > Smithellaceae > FEN-1160. The sequence continues at coordinate 6,004 of JBAXON010000112.1, read as the reverse complement.
CCGACAAACTCATTGGCGGCGTCGAATTGCAGGGATTTCCTGATATCCTCCCGGACACGGGGCGATGCAGTGGCGGTAAGAGCCATACAGGCCGCATGGGGAAAGGTTGATCGAAACACAGATAGTTGCCTGTATTCCGGGCGGAAATCGTGCCCCCACTCGGATATGCAATGCGCTTCATCTATGGCAATGCAATCAACCTTCAAGGATGACAGCAGGGACAAGGTTCTTGCTGCCATCAGAGTTTCCGGCGCCATATAGAGCAACTTGACAGAATTTTTCTTGAGGCGTTCCACGTGACTCAGATATTGCGAGGCGCTTAAAGTGCTGTTGAGAAAGACAGCCGGAACGCCGCATTCCTTCAGTTGGTCCACCTGATCTTTCATAAGCGAGATCAGGGGAGACACGACGATGGTCAAGCCATCAAATATCAGTGCCGGGATTTGATAGCAGATGGATTTGCCGCCACCGGTAGGCAGTACAACCAGTGCATCCTTTTTTCCCAGGATATGAGCAATAATCTCATCCTGAAGAGGCCAAAAGGCATCATAGCCGAAAACGCTTTTGAGAAGGACTTTTGATTTGGTAATCATTGAAAAACTCGTTATTGGAAGACATCAAAATTCGTTGACTTATCCGGAACGGTGCTGCCGGTTCTGCAAATAGCTAAAGAACCGACGCCAGAACAGGTTGGTCCAGCGGTGCAAAGGCCTACCCCATGGGTGACCAAAGATCAACCAACCGAGCTTCCGGTGGTATTTTATGAAACGGCTGAAATGGGAATTGGAAACTTTTCCCCGTTTGATGGACCAACAGAGGGGAGCCTCGGTGAAAGGCCACTTTCCCGAGGCGACCTTGAGCGTTTCCAATCCGGCTAAACTCGCCACCAGCCACTCTACGGCACAAATTTGCGCCAGCGGGTTTTTGCCCCGGAAGTAATCTCTGTACCACTCAACCCTCCAGCTGCCGGCGGTAATGTAGTTGTACTGGGAGCATTTGAACTCCGGTGTGCGGATGACCACGGCAAGACCTTCGTAATCAAGATTGGGGATGCCGAGGCAATCCTCCAATGTGGACGATCCGGGCGTAAAAACACTAACTAAGCCCATGGCCCCAGAAGGCATGCACAAAATGGCAGTCTTACCGTTTTTTTTCGCCAAGCGGAAGCAAAGGACACTGTACGCCAGATCATCAACGGCTGGGATGACAATGTCCGCTTGAGCGACTAACCCTTCGATGGCCGCAGGCTCAGGAAGCGCGAGATGAACATCAACCTCAATTCCAGGATTGATGGCCTTCAGGCAGTCAGAGATTATGGAAATTTTTCTCCGGCCGAGCGTGTTGGTAAAGCAACACGGCTGACGGTTCATATCCGCAGGTTCGTAGGTGTCCTGTCCGACCAAAACAAATCTTTCGCAGCCGGAGCGGGCTAAAAGCGTAGCCAGCGTCTCGCCCACCCCACTGTCGCCGACAATTAGAATCCGGGTCTCTCTGATCCGAGCCTGCTCTTCCGCGGTGAAAATACCGAAGTTTCTTTGAAATAAAGTTGTATAGTTGAGGGGCGTTTCCGATGCCATATATTGTGTTAACCTTGGCGGTATTTAACCCAGCGGCAGAACAATTGCCACCAAATATTCTGCAAAAATTCCAGGCCTGATCCCAATCGTGTCTGAAAGACGTACCAGACAAGTTTTCTCTGCCAGATAAGAAGGGTTTGCAAGGACAGACCATTGATCCGTTGTATCCTGATCCTGTTTTTCGTTATACTCCAGTATCGCGGGGCGACAACAGGCGCCCACCGGCAAGTCAAGTGCTTAACAACCTCCAGGGCGCCGAGGGATGAACAAAGCCAGACGGATGGGCAAAGCTGGGCGGGAGGCAGGTTATCCTCGATGAATCCCCGATAGTAATCGATCCGCCAATCCGCCCTGAGCGGGTAATCGTAGGTGCCGAGCTTATATTTTCTGGTTTGGAACATCCGCTTCAGTTCCTCATAGGTCTCAAGTTTGGGTACGCCTTCCATCTTTTCGACTGCAGGGCCATGCGGGGAGATCAGGCAGACGTTGGCCCATGTCCCGGACGGTACAACCAATAGCGCCGTCTTGCCGAGCCGCTGGGCATCCCGGAAGATCAGAATACTGAAGGCGAAATCGTCAGCGGCGGGAAACACTATGTCCGCCGCGGGGATGAGAGAAGCGATCTCGGCGTGATTCAAAAGTCGGTTATGAATCTCGACAGCTGCCTCAGGATTGATTGCCAGGATTTGTTCCCCGATGACCTCGGCCTTGTTGCGGCCGAGAGTGTCTTTAAAGCAGGCGACCTGTCGGTTCATGTTCGTTGTTTCATACTGGTCGAATTCCACAAGCACAAAACGTCCAACCCCGGAACGGGCAAGAATGATTGCAACGGTACCGCCAATGCCACCGCACCCGACGATGAGGATTGTTGCTAGGCGGAGCCTTTCCTGCTCTGCCTCTGTGAAAATCCCGTAATTTCTGGCAAACAAATCACTGTAGGACGGAATGGCTGCCTTCTCTTTAGAAGGCTTTCCTTCGGCACTATCATCGGTGCCACACCCTGCGTTTTGTGACCATAATTTGCTTGACATACAAAACCATTCTTCCTACAGTTCAACTCCAAAAAAATAACATCTTATTAAAAAATAAGCAGAGGAATAGTGCATTACTTATTCTTGATTACAGAAACATGAAAATAATTAATGGGTTTTCATGAAAGCACGTTGCTTTAATTAACTATAATTTATATAAATAATCAAGCAGGAAAAGGAGATACGGCGCATAATATGATAGAAGATTGTAACGGCTGCTGCGCTTGCAAAAATTCTTGTCCGGTTTTCGCTATTAGCGGCGAAGAAAAACCATTCATTATATTGACATCGGAAAGTGCATTGATTACAGGGTTTGCGCAATGATATGCACTAAAACCACGGTACTCGATCAAAACAGCGAGGCAGTAACGCGTACTAAAATTACAGACCGTGTAAAACTTGTAGTAGATGTCAAAGATTGTTCGGCATGTTTCATATACGGTGAGTCTTTGGACGAATTGGCATTAATTTGCCTGACACTGGCGTAATCCATCCACGATAAAGCCAAATTCATTCTCAGCCACTGTGCGCAAATCTAACAAGATTTCATCTTTATCCACGCGAACAATTATTGGCACTTCCATCTTGCGCAGTTTTTCTTCCAAACGGCTGGCTGGTATTTTTTTATTTTTAATGCCCACTAAAACGGAAGGAATCTTTTCCGTTGGCAGAGATCCGCCACCGGCTGCGGCAAAATCTTCATGGAGCTTAAATTCCATCTGCTCAAAATTGGCTTTCTGCAATTTGTCCATCAGTTCAGAGGCGCGCTTTTTAACAGCGGCAACCGGTTCGGTCAAGGCCTGAAGCGACCGCAGCTTACTGGTTACGGATGCAGGCTTGAGATATTGCATCAGAGTGGCTTCCAGCGCGGCCAAGGTGAATTTGTCAATGCGCAAGGCGCGATTGAGCGGGTTTTTCTTAATTTTAGACAGCAGTTCTCTTTTACCGGTAATAATGCCTGCCTGCGGTCCACCCAGCAATTTATCACCGCTAAAGGTGACAACATCAACACCGGCAGACAAAACATCGCGCACTGTCGGCTCATGCTGCAATCCATACTCATCCAGATTAATCAAACAACCACTGCCCAGATCATCCATCACCGGTATCGCGTGTTTCTTTCCCAACGCAACCAGCGGGATAATTTCCGCCTCTTCGGTAAAGCCGACTATGCGGAAGTTGCTGGTGTGCACTTTCATAATCAAGCCTGTGGCAGAGCATATTGCCTTTTCATAATCGTCAAGACGCGTGCGGTTGGTCGTGCCCACTTCACGCAAGATTGAGCCGCTCTTTTTCATAATTTCGGGTATGCGAAACTCGCCGCCAATTTCGATCAGTTCACCACGCGATACGATGGATTCTTTCCCTTCGGAAAGTGAGTTGAGCACCAGTAAAACGGCAGCAGCGTTGTTGTTGACAATTAAAGCGTCTTCGGCTCCGGTTAAAGAGCAAATCAGCGAACTGACATGATCGTAGCGCTGACCACGCTGGCCTGCTGCCAGATCAAACTCCAAATTGGAATAGCCCCTGCCGACTTCCAGAATTCGTTGCAGGGCTTCCGGACAAAGAGGCGCGCGGCCAAGGTTGGTATGCAAAATAACGCCGGTGGCATTGACCACTTTTACTAAAGAGTAGCGGTAAAAGCCCTGAATCGTCCGCTCCACAACGCCTGAGACACTTGCCGCATCCTGCGAGAGCTTCGGCAGGTCTTTTTCTTTTACTTCAATGATCGCGTCTCTTATTTTTTGCACCGCATTGCGGCAGGTTTCTAAAACAATTTCCCGTGAAGCCAAATCGTAGATGCCGCTTTTTTCCAGCAGAAGGATTACTTCATCAATTTTCGGTAAGTTGCGTAGCATTTCTTTTTTTTTATCATCCATAAAAACTCCTCTTTATATCATCTTTATAAAATACCTGCCTGCTTCCGGCAGTAGTCGCGAAAGTTATTTACCGCGATAAAAAACTCCCTCATCATAATCACCCAGAAGTAACGCCCCCGCGGCGTTAAATACAGATGGGGCGGGAAATAGCGGAAAGATCCAGTCAGAATAAAAGCGATCATTTCTTTCCAGAGCGTTTGTAAAAATTTCCCGTCGTATTTTTGCTCAATAGCGGTAACATCCATTTTAGTGCTAAACAGTTTCATTAAAAAATCATAACTCATTTGATCGCGCAGATTGAATTTGCGGGAAGCTCTCAGCGGCAACCTGCCCTGAGTAAGAGATTCAATATATTCGATAATGTCAAAGGTGTTGGCGTAGCAAACGCCTGCAAGAAAGCCGATGGCACCGCTGCCCAGTCCTGCGTACTCATCATAATCGACCACATATTCATCAATCAATGCTTGCTTGCCATGCTTGCGGGAAAAACACCAGGCGGAAGATGATTCATACTCTGCTTCCAGATGTCGAAGAATAAGCTTATATAACTTTTTTTCACGGCTGAAATTGACCAGACCTACAGTATCCTCCATCAATCTTTGAGTCAGCGTCGAAATCATTAATGGATAGAAGGTGATTTGTTCCATTTTTAGATTGCGCAAAACCGCTAAATCATCACTCAGCATTTGCGGAGTTTGCCCCGGAAAATTGAAAATCATGTCGGCATTAACAGTGTCAAATAAACCCATTGTTTGTTTTAATTTCTCTGCAATAACTTCGCCTGCGCCATATTTTTCATAACGTCCGATTTTCTTGAGCAGCTCATTATTAAAAGTCTGCACGCCCACGGAGAGCCTGTTAGCACCGCTTTGCCGCAGTACTTCAATATTGCGGTCAGTCAAGTGATTAGGATTTGTTTCCACAGAAATTTCTTTAATGGCGAAACTTTCGCGGGTAAGTGCAAGCACCTCCGCTAATTCATCTATAAGCACCGTGGGAGTGCCGCCGCCCACATAGATTCCATTGAATCTATATCCCTTTTCGCGGTAAAGCTTAATTTCCCGCCTTAGCGCTCCAAAATATTTTCGCGTCAGCCCCTCTTCAAAAGGCACCCGATGAAAGGAACAATAAGGACAAAGCTCTTCACAAAAAGGAATGTGGATGTAGAGCAGTCGAGGCTTGTCATCCGTGCAGGAAGGAAGCTCAGGCGTGACACCTTCTTCAAATTTCAGCGCCCGGGCAAATTGCCTTTTGGCTATTTTAGTAACAATTTGATTGATCATACCTGTTGTTTAACAAAAGATATGCCTATATTGCAAGCAACTTATATCACCAAAAATCATCAGAATCACAAGAATGAAACCAAAAGCAGGCTGTTGGCCATTATCCCCGAGCCTTCGGCTGGGGATAATTCCACTTACGCTTCAAACTTCACTATGTTCGTTTTTAGCGAGTGTCATTACCTATTGCCTCATAAATAAATGTTACCGAGAGAAGAGTGATTTTAGGTAACGGT
>JBAXON010000111.1:0-9871 GCA_037133255.1 Deltaproteobacteria bacterium | reverse complement strand
GACGCTTTGCAGATTGCGCGGAAGATACTCAAGTCATTCAAAGAGACTTTTGAATTGGGCGCATGCAACCTGCCAACCACTGCCAGTTTGGGAATGGCCATCTATCCTACGCACGGCAATGATATTGATACCCTCATGAAAAAAGCCGATATCGCCATGTACCGCGCCAAATCCCGTGGTCGCAACAGGTTTTGCTGTTATAGCAATCTGAGTTAAAGAGAAAAAGCATCCATGAATATTTCAGAGTGGTTGGATAAAAAAGAAGCCGAAGGCTTCGATGCATCTCAAGCCGTGTTGCCTGATGATTTGGCAAATGACGAATCCCCGGATGAAACGATCTATTTTAAAGAGATTAATACGTGCGGCATTCTCTGCACCGGCAGCCATCCTTTTTCAACGGTCGAGCGATTCGGCAACTGGTATTATTGCCGGGGACGCGACAAAGAGCATGGCGCGCATACAACACAACCGCAATGGTGGAGGTTCACCAAAGATAGAGATTTCGCGCTTAAAACAGCTAAAACACATATAGAATCTTAGCTAAGGCAGGGGATTTACGTTAGATTGAATAGATTGACAGATTAATGCAACGGTAATATACAATTATCATCGTAGGTATTTTAAATTAACAAGGACATAAATGAAAAAATTTTTCCGGCCGTCATCGGTTGCCGTCATTGGCGCAAGTGAAAGTGAAGGCAGTCTTGGTGGACAGATAATTGCCAACCTGCTTCATGGTTATCAAGAAGCTATTTACCCCGTAAATCCAAATTATAAAGAAATTAAAGGCCTGCGCTGCTTTCCAACTGTGGATGCTATTCCCGGTTCGGTAGATATGGCAATTATCATTGTTCCGGCGCCGGCTGTGCCTGCGGTGCTTGAAGCCTGCGGTCGTAAAGGTATTTACCGTGTCATTATTGAAAGCGCCGGTTTTTCCGAAGCAGGGCCTGTGGGGAAAGCCATCCAGGATAAGTGCACAGCCATAGCCAAGGCGGCAGGTATTCGAGTATGGGGGCCCAATTGTATGGGGATTGTGGATATTCCCGGGCAGCGATTTTTCACGTTTATGCATCCAAATATTTACAAAGTGGGCTTGATTCCGGGACGAATTTCAATGGTTGTCCAGAGCGGCATGCTCACGGCAGGATTCCTTGCCGAATTGATGGGTAATCGGGCAATTGGTATCGCCAAGGCCTGCTCCATTGGTAATAAATCGGATGTGGACGAATGCGATATTCTGGAATATCTTCTTTCCGACGATGAGACAGATGCCATAGCATTATATTTGGAATCAATTCCACGCGGTCGCCGTTTTATTGAGCTTGCCAATCAATCCCTTAAACCCATTGTTGTCCTTAAGGGTGGAAAGAGCTTTGCCGGTGCCAAAGCGGCACTTAGTCATACATCAAGTCTGGCCGGCAACGCCAGACTTCAAGACAGTGTACTTGAACTCGCGTCTGTGACTATCGCGCATGATTTTCAGCAGATGATGGAGCTAACAAGAGCGCTGGCCATGATTCCTGAGACGCCGTCGCGTTGCCGCACGGCAATCATCACCATCAGTGGCGGCGCCGGCATTCTTTCCTGTGATCTTCTGGAAGAACAGGATCTGGCGGTAGCCGAGCTTGCCCCGGAAACAAAAAATGAACTGGCCGCTGTTTTCCCGGATTGGTTTCCTGCCGCAAATCCCGTGGATCTCTATCCCGCTTTTGCCTTAAAGGGGCCACTTGCGGCATACGATGGCGCTTTTAACGCTGTAATCAAGGATCCTAATGTCGATGTTATTTTTCTCCACTACTTTGCCGGACTTTATTCGAGCTACGGGTCACTGCCGGCAATGAAGGAAGCGGCCGCTAAAGCGGGGAAAGTGCTGATTATATGGGCTATTGGCCTTGGCGATGAGCTGCGTACTTTAAAACGTGATTGTGAGGGAAACGGCATTCCTGCTCATAGCGAACTATCCCGGGCAGTCGAATGTCTTGCCGCCGCATCACGCTACCAGAGGCGAAAACAGGTTACCGTTGATAATTCTGCTGCGGGCACACCTGCCCTGCCCTCAGGCGCGGCAGACATCCTGTCTAAAGGGAAGGAAAGGCAGGTATTGGATGAATTTGACAGCAAACAGCTTCTGGCACTGTTTAATATACCAGTTGTGGATGAACGCATTGCCAAAACATTGGATGAAGCGGCAAGCTATGCCCAAAAGATCGGGTACCCTTTGGTAATGAAGGGGCTTGCCCCCGGAGAAGTTCATAAGACAGAATCAGGCAGAGTTCGTCTGGGGCTTACAACTTCTGCCGGTGTCAAAATCGCCTTTGAAGATTTAATGAACCGCATGAATGGTCAGGGGCGTATTTTGCTGCAACGGCAGCTACCCATTGATTATGAATTGATTGCCGGATATTTGCTTGATGCTCAGTTCGGACCATGCGTTATGTTTGGCCTGGGCGGGATATTCTCTGAACTTCAACACGATGTTGTCTTTGCCACAGCACCGCTTACTGAGCAATCCGCACTCGATCTTATTTTCCGCATCAAGGGCAACAAACTTTTACAAGGCTTCAGGGGAATGGCACCGATTAATGGAAAGGTAATGGCGGAAATTCTTGTCGGGCTTGGCAATCTAGGCGCTACCTGCCCGCAGATTGAGCAGATTGACATTAACCCGATTATTGTATCCGGCGGGAATCCTGTAGCAGTTGATGCCAGTATCATTCTCAAAGTGAGTTGATATAATAGCTTTCATCATTACAATTTTTAACAGGGAGGAAACTATGAATACAATAAAGATATTCGGATTGTTGCTTTCAATAATCTTCATATTACCGCAATTTGTTTTTGCCGGTGATTTAGAAAATATTTATAAAAAACTGCAAACGTCGTCATTAAGTTCCCTCGATGACCGTACGATCATCTCAGGGCTCAAAGAAGCCCTGTCTTTAGGGACGGCAAAAGCGGTAAAACTGGTCTCTGTGGAAAATGGTTATTTGCGTAATGAAGCAATTAAAATACTGCTACCCGAAAAAATTCAAATGATGAGCGAGGTCTTGCGTAAGGCCGGTTTTGACAAGGAGGTGGACGCTTTCATTTTGAGTATGAATCGCGCGGCCGAGAAAGCGGCGCCAAAAGCAAAACCCATATTGACTAAGGCCATAAAGGAGATGAATTTTCAGGATGCCCGAAATATTTTGAATGGCGGAAATACCGCGGCAACTGAATATTTTCAGGGCAAAACATCAACAAAGCTTTCATCTGCTTTTCAGCCGGTGATTTCCGCAAGCATGAATAAAACAGGCGTCACCAAATCATACAAAGCCTTGAAAAACAAGTATCTGTCTATATTGCCCCTTTCCACTACGGAATCTATCGATCTTGACCATTATGTGACCACGAAAGCACTCGATGGCCTTTTCCAAACACTGGGGCAGGAAGAAGTAAAGATCAGGACAAATCCCAAAGCACGTACAACTGAAATTCTCAAAAAAGTCTTTGCGAAGCAGTAGGGTTATTCCACTACGTTCTGCTTATTTCTCTCATCACGACAATTTCGGGATTCTCACCGATAAACGCGGCGCTTTTGGTGAAAAATTCTTTAAAATGAGGAGTGGATGAATGGAAATTAAAAGCATCTTTATCCTTGTATTGTTCAACTAAAACAAGAGTATTGGGTTTGGCCTTCTCGCTGTTGAGGGAATACAAAACAGTTCCTTCTTCCTTGGCTACTTCAGCCATCAATACTTTTAATTCTCCTAATACTTCCTCCATTTTCCCTTCTTTAATCGGTAGCTTGGCAATAACTGTAATCATTTTGATACCTCCTTTATTGATATTTTGATGTTCATAGCACAGAGTGTGGTTTGTTTCACGAATAAAGATTAACCTTGTCGAATCCCGGCATTTAAGCAATAAATAATACTGGCGAAATGATGTTATGATTGTTTGACGGGAACTCGATCAATGTGTTAGATTGCATTGAAATAGCAAATATTTAATAACCCTTAAAATATCAGGAGGTAACAATGAGAAACAAAGGAAATGAAAATAAATCAGCACCGGAATTGCAGACAGGCGGATGGCGGGCGCATTATGTATTGATTGTCTGCACACTTCTATACGTGATCAATTATATGGACAGACAGGTGTTTGCGGTCATCCTGCAGCCGATGAAAATTGACCTGCAATTGACAGACGCCCAGTGCGGTCTGGCATCCACTGTGTTGATTCTTGGCATGGCCTTTTTTTCTTTTCCTATTTCTCATTTGATTGATCGCTGGAGCCGCAGAAAAGCCATTGGCCTTATGGCCATACTCTGGAGCGGATTTACCTTTGCCACAGGGCTCGCTAAAAATTTTGTGGGCGTACTCATTCCGCGGGCATTTGTCGGTTTGGGTGAAGCTGGTTTTGTCCCCGGTGGTACGGCAATGATCAGCGCCTCCTATCCCAAAGAGAAGCGAGGATGGGCAATGGGCATATTCCATATCGCAATACCGCTCGGCGCAGCGGCAGGCGTGATTCTGGGCGGGCTTATCTCAGTGAAAATGGGCTGGCGCGCGCCATTTCTGTTTTTTGCTATACCCGGTGTGATTCTGGGGATCATGGCCTTCTTTATGAAAGATTACAAAACGGTTGAGAATACCGGCACAGAGGGAGGGATTAAGAGTTTCTATATAGCGCTGCGGAATGTTTTGAGATTACCAACGATGCGATGGTATTACATTGCCCTCGGTATAGCTACTTTCATGACCACATCGGTTTTAATCTGGCTGCCCAGTTTGATGATGCGTATGCTGAATATCTCCGAAGCTAAGGCCGGAATCCTTTTCGGTGCAATCGGGCTTGCCGCGATTATCGGCGCGCCGCTGGGCGGATTTCTGGCGGATTTCTGGCAAAAGAAAAATCCCCGAGGTCGAATGTATATTCCTGCCACGGGCTATATTATCGGAGGATCACTGCTGATTGTTGTCATTCTCACGCGCTTTAGCGCGTTGGGGATTGGCCTAGCTGTGGTTTATGGGATTGCCGCGTCTATGGCGATGCCTGCTATTGCTGCAATTTCGCAGGATGTTGTGCCTGTTGCGCACAAGGGGTTATCCATGGGTCTGGCGATATTCGCGCAATACATGCTGGGCGGCGCCTGGGGACCGTATATTGTTGGTGCTGTTTCTGACGCGATGGGTGGCGGCGCCGATGGCTTAGGAATTGCGGTCATGCTCTGCGGCGCGTTTGGCGTGCTAGCCGGAATTCTATTTCTTGTCGCCGCCCGGACCTATCCGGAAGATTATCAGAAAGTAAAGGATGAGGCAATCCTGGCAGAGTAAAAAATAGGGGTAAGGGTCAATGTTTTTGGGATGTAACTGAAGGAGCAAAATTATGGATGACAAAAAAATGAGAGACGACGCAGTAGCTACGATGAGCCGCTATGTGCAGTTTGATACCACCAATCCCCCGGGCAATGAAATGCCTGCCGCAATTTGGCTTAGCGAACAATTAACGAACCGCGGGATAACAAAAGACATTAAAATATATGAGCCCCTGTCCGGCCGTGGGCTTGTGGTGGCCCGAATTAGCGGCAGTGAAAACTTAAAGCCGCTGATGATTAATCATCACATAGACGTTGTGGCTGCCGATCCGGAAAAGTGGAGCCACCCACCTTTCAGCGGCGATTGCGCCGATGGCTTTATCTGGGGACGCGGCACGTTGGATACCAAAGGATTGGGTGTCATGTTTCTACTGGCGCTGGAGGCACTGATCAAGGAAGGAACCAAATTCCGCCGTCCGATAGTATTCACCGCTGTACCTGATGAAGAGTTGGGTGGCAAGAACGGCATGAACTGGCTTGTGGAAAACCATTTGAAGGAGATTGATCCGGAATGGGTATGGGACGAAGGCAGCGGCGGCCTCAAAGGAGTTTTTGGAAAGCGGATCTTGTTTGCTATTGCAGTTGCTGAAAAACGGGTTTATCAGGTAAGGCTTATTGCCACAGGCGAACCCGGCCATGGATCAATGCCACACAATAACAGTGCCAATGTCGCACTGATTAATGCTCTGGAGCGCATTATCAGAGTGCCCCGACCAATGCGCGCAGATATTACCGCTTGCGCGATGTTCAGTGTGCTGGCTGGTGAAAAGAAATTCCCAGCATCCTTTATACTACGTAATCTTTCCAACCCTCTGGCTTTAAAGCTTGCGGGCAAATTGCTTGCCGCCGAGAAATTCACCAACGCACTATTTCGCGACACGGTGAGTGTCAATGTGATTAAAGGCGGGTACCAGACCAATGTAATTCCCGAACGGGCGGAAGCCGAGATTGATTGCCGGTTGTTGCCGGAAACAGACGCTCAGGAATTTCATCGTTGGCTAGTGAGTCGTATTGCCGATGACCGCATCAAAATTGAGATGATCCAGACATCTCCGCCGTCGGGCATTGCTCCACTTGATAGCCAGTTCTATCAGGCTGTAACTTCCGTCATTGAAAAGCACTTGCCTGGGGCCGGAGTGTTCCCACTTTTGATGGCCGGAGCAACAGACGGACGCTACTGGCGTCAACGCGGCTACCGGGCTTATGGTTTTGCGCCGATGATTCTGGAACGTGCGGATATTGGGCGTATCCACGGTATTGACGAACGTCTCTCTATAGAAAATCTGCTGCAGGGAATCAAAATGACCAAAGACATCATTAAGATGCTGTGCGCCTGAGAGGCAGGAACTATAGTCCGATAAGCAGCACGTTCAGGGAACGCGCCCTAAGATGAGCGTGACTGTGTACACAGTAATTGATTGTCATTGCACAGCGCCGCTCAGGTTCTGTGCAATCTTTATATGTTTTAATGATTATGCGCTTTTAACCTATTGGTTCAACAATATAAAAATCAGTTAATAAGCGACTGCCATGTACAATGTTTATTATGAATAATGTGTTTAGCGATCCATCAAACCTGTAGATAACGCGATATGTCCCAACAATAACCTGTCTGTAAGTCGATTGTTCAAACTCCTTAATAATTTTCCCTGATTCTGGAAAGATACTTAAACGCTCAACCGATTCTACTATCTTACGTGTTTGATAATTTGCATATTGGATTGAATCACGTGAAATGTAATCGTAAATTGCTTCCAGAGACTCTATTGCTTTTTGTGCCCATATCAGCTTTGCCACTTTCCGGATATCCTTTCGATGGCCTGTTGGTGGGATAATACGCGTCCTTCTCTTATATCAGTTTCACCTTCCTCAATCTTTTCGAGGAGATACAATTGATAGATTAAGTTTTCCATATCAATTGTCGCCGGCAGTTTTTCCAGCATGGTTTCAATTTTGGCTTTGGCAACATTCATTGTGAACTCCTTTCTTTGTTGAAATTATATGGTGATAGGATTTTTATGTCAATGAGAATTAAACATGAGAAATAAGTAAGGTTAATAGGTTGAAGGCTGAAGAGAGAAAAGTTTGCATCGCCGCATGGGGTCTACCCTAAAAAGCAGGGCACACGATGCGGCCTACATTTATTGTAGGGATTGTTCCCCCGAACAGTCCGAAAACGGCATGTTCGGGGACATCGCCCTACTATGTACATGATACTGCTTCGATCTTTGGGCTTTCCCCATTTTTCCTTCAACCTTCAGTCTTCAGCCTTCTTTTTCCCTTCTCCCCTAAGGTTTTGCCTCATAATTCCGATAATACAAACAAAGGTGAGTAAAAACATCTTTGAAAGGAGGATGGGTTAATAAGGGAACAAAGCGATTTTGGGGAAGGCCGAATGATCGGAAATTGATAAAATCTGGCAAGAATTGCCGGATAACAAAACCTTAGAAAAAGGAGAACAAATCATGGCTATTAATGATATTTCATTGACCTCAGGAATGAGGACCAACCTTGTAAGTCTTCAGACTACAACGGAACTTTTGAACAGAACACAAGATAGATTGTCGTCAGGTAAGAAGGTTAATACCGCTTTGGATAACGCCCTTAACTTCTTCACCGCCAAGGCCCTCAACACTCGTGCGGATGAACTGGCGGGATACAAGGACGGTATGAGTGAAGCGGTGCAGACAATCAAAGCGGCAAACGCCGGTATTTCGGCAATTGAAGGTCTGATCGGCCAGGCCAAGGCAGTTGCTGCCACGGCAAAGGCAGGCGGGACATCAGGCACAGGTGCAGTCTCCAATATTACGGTTGACCTTGCCGGGATTACTAACGGGCAGACCATATATGTAGGCGGAAAAACATTCACCGCAGTGGCGACAGATGGTCATATACAGAAAACAATTGATTTCACAGGCATTACCGCGGGCAATACAGTCACGATCGGTAATACCACATATCAGGCAGTGGGCAAGTATGATTCAATTACTTTTGGCGCTGCTTTTGCCGTGGCCGATACAATCACGGTCGGTGCGACTCAATATTTGGCGAAGGGCCAGTATGACAAAATTAATTTTGCAAATATTGCAGTGGACACGACAGTCACGGTCGGTAACACACAATATACCGCAGTGGGCAAATATGAATCCATTACTTTTGCCTCTACTTCCCCGGGACAAGTAATAACGATCGGTAGCACCACATATGTGGGGACGGCAGGAGCTGTTGACGGTCAAGAGATTTTAGGCATTGTATATTTTAATGTGGCTGGGACCATTGGGGAAGTAGCTGATATTTTTAAGACCAAATTGAACTTGAATGGTGGAACATCTACAGCCAGTCTAGGCGTCATCACCCTAGGTGCTGTAGAGTCAGCAGGAGCAACCATTGGTTTATCTGCCGGCATTACCACACAAAATCATACATTGGCGACTACTCAGTTCATCATCACCATAGGTGCTGATGCGACTAATGCTACTACTTTTGCGGCGCTATTGACATCAAATGGGGGAACGGCTGTGGCAACCAGCGGTGTCATCACTCTAAGTGGTAACACAACGGCACAAACTGTTTCCACAACTGGCGGCAGCGGTGTTACAATAGGCACACATGTGAACGCGGCGAACGAATTCACAATCACTTATGCTGCTACTGCGGCTAATGCTACTGCGTTTCAGGCAAAATTGGCAGAGACTTCGGAAACATCTGCAATCAGCAGCGCAGGCGTAATCGCACTGAGCGGTAACACAACGGCTGGAACTGTAGCGGGTAGCACCATTACCATAGGCAGTCATGTGTTAGCAACTACGCAGTTTATTATCACCATAGGCGCTGACGCAGCGAATGCTGCTACATTTTTTGCATTGGCAGGTGGAACAACATCACTGGGTACATACGATGCAGGCGCAAGCAACATCAAGTTGTCCATTGCCACATCGGCAGCAACTTCTACTGAGTCAGGTGGCGCGACCATTTCAGAATCAACTGTTTCTCTGGCGGCTACAGAGTTCTATATCGGCGTTGGTTCCACCACTACCACCGCCACCGATAACATGACAGCCGCGAATCTCGCTGCTAAAATTAATGGTTTTGGCGAGTTAGCTGCTTCTGTAAGTATTGCTCGGATTAACCTTTTAAGTGGTACTCTGACTTTAACAGATGGAGGAGCAGCTTCCACTGTTACAACAGATGACAATGTCACTTCGACAGCGACATCAGCAACAAACGGCTTCACCATCGTGATCAACAAGTCAACCACAGACAGAACTACTTACGCGGCACAATTTAACACCATTATGGCGCAGCTAGACCTCTTAGCCACTGACTCCAGCTATAAAGGCATTAACTTCCTGGAAACAGGCAGCTCCCTTGATGTTATGTTTGGAACTTCGTCCAGTGACAAAATAACTCTGACCGGTTTTGATGCCTCCGCTACCGGTTTGCTGTCGAAGACAGGTAGTTTCTTAAAGACTGCTGAGAACACCTGGTCAACCAACGCTTATGTTGATGTTG
>JBAXON010000110.1:0-9902 GCA_037133255.1 Deltaproteobacteria bacterium | reverse complement strand
AAAAGAAGGAGAAGAAGAAGCTTTGTATTCTAAAACACTAGCGACGATAAGAAAAGACGCTCCGATCAAATTCGTTTTACCTAAGAATAATTGGCAAGCGACTGTTGATAAAAATAAAGTGGCTGAATTTTTCCGAGACATGGAATTTAAAAGCTTACAAAACCGTTTTTTGAATTTACTCGATAATGAACCATCCCCAGATTCGAAAAAAGAAAAAAAGATAGAGAAAGATTTGATAGAAAAAACCCGGAGCTCATTTTCCCTGCAGGCGCGGTTGTAGTGGATGCTCCCATGGGTGTGCCGCTGGATCGCTGAATGCCCGTGTTCATATAGGCTTCATTGTCAAAGCAGACAAAGAGCATGTCATGGCCGCGTTCCATCGCGCCGGAAAGAGCCTGAAAGCCGATATCCATGGTACCGCCGTCACCGGCCATGCCGACAACTTTTATATAGCGGTCATCGATTTTTCCTTTCCTGCGCAATCCCGCAAGCCCTGCTTCCACACCGGCTGCCACTGCCGCCGCGTTTTCAAAAGCCACGTGAATCCAGGGAACCTCCCATGCCGTTGTCGGATACATGCTCGATACAATTTCCATACACCCGGTTGCGGAAGCAATGATGGTATTTTCACCAAGAGCTTTACACATCAACCGCACAGCCAGCACCTCGGCGCATCCCGTGCAGGCGCGATGGCCGGCAGATAATAATTCTTTTTTGTTAATCAGCCGCGGGGCATATAAATCAAAATTTTCTACAATATTCATGATTCTCTCACTCCCCAAAATTCATACGTGTCCACTGCTTTATCAACACTGTATGGAATTACTTTTTCAAACATGCCGATAAAATCTTTTACGGTTACGTCACGTCCGCCCAGCCCGATAATATAATTATAAATAGCCGGACGTTTCACCTCGAAATAAAGAGCCGACTTGATTTCCGAAAAAACGGGACCGCCCGGTCCGCCGAACGAAACGGCGCGATCGGTGACAATCAGTTTTTTTGCGTTTTTCAGCACAGCTTTAATTTCTTCAAAAGGAAACGGCCGCCACAATCGAAGCTTAACCAGACCTGCCAAAACTCCTTTTGCCCGAAGCGCGTCAATGGCCATTTCCGCTGTTTCGCCCATGGAACCCATCGTGAGCATGAGAATTTCCGCATCTTCGGCTTTGTATGTTTCCACAGGCTTGTAGCTGCGTCCGAACATTTTGGCCCATTCGTCCCAGACTTCCAGAATTACTTTCTTGGAATTTTTCAACGCTTCATCTTTTGCTTTCTGCATTTCCGTAAAATAATCGGACATGGCAAAAGCACCCATTGTTACGGGCTTACTGGGATGCAGCGTGGCATAGGGCACACGCGGTGGTAGAAATTTATCCACCAAATCCTGCTCGGGAAATTCTAAAGGTTCCACCATGTGCGTTAATTGGAAACCATCGATATTGACACAAACAGGCAAGTTGACATCTTTATGCTCGGCAATTTTGAAGGCCTGAATAGATAAATCAACCGCTTCCTGACCGTTTTCCACAAAAAGAGAAATCCAGCCGGAATCGCGCTGCGGCATAATATCGGAGTGATCATTAAGAATATTTAAAGGGCCGGAAACGGCACGATTGGCTATACCCATAACAATCGGCAACCTCATACCCGAAGCAATGGGCAAAAGTTCGTGCATCAGCATCAAGCCCTGAGAACTTGTCGCCGTATAGACTCGCGCTCCGGTACCGGACGCTCCGATTACCGCGCTCATTGCCGAATGTTCTGATTCCACCGTGACAAATTCCGCATTTATTTTGCCATCAGCTACAAGATCGGAGAGATGTTCGGCAATATGGGACTGGGGCGTAATGGGATAAACGGCCGCCATATCAATATCGCACTGACCTACTGCTTCCGCCACGGCAACTGCCACTTCCATTCCAACGCGCTTGGCCATGCTTATTTTTCCTCCACTATTGTTATCGCCCGGGGCCAGCATTCATGAGCACAAATACCACACCCTTTGCAGTAATCCATATTTGCCTTGAAAAAACCATCTTCGCTTTGCTGGACGCAGCCTTCCGGACAAAACACATAACAGATACCGCATTTGATACATTTTGCATCGTTCCAGACAGGTCTTTGCGCCCGCCAGCTTCCTGTATGATATTCACTGGCGCTGCCCGGATTGAATACAACGCATCCGGTTGTAATCTCCTGCCAGGTAGCCAACCCCATTCTCTTTGCCATGATATTAATACCTCTTAATTACTAATTTTAATTTCTTCGTAGGCCCTTTTCATGGCCGTTAAATTCTTCTGGGCAATTCTGCCAAACCGGTGTTCCACCGATTCTTTCATCGACTCGAGTCCCATAACACCGATAATCTTCAATAGCGCTCCGATCATCGTTGTATTGGCAATAGGCACTCCCATTTCTTTACGGGCAATTCCGGTGCCGTCAACAGTGGCTACAATACCGCTGAAGTTAAGATCTTTTTTAATTTCGTCGGGAGTTTTCGGCGTGTTCACAATCAATTTTCCACCAGGTTTTAAACCGTCAATGACATTCACCAGACTAAGCAAGCTTGCATCCAGCACGATCACAACATCAGGTTCGTAGATTCCTGAACGGACTTTGATTTTCTTTTGATCAATCCGGCTGAAAGCGGCAATGGGCGCCCCTCTTCTTTCCGGACCGAAACTGGGGAATCCCTGCGCGTAATTTCCAGCGCTGATGGCCGCCACGGCAAGCAGTTCCACCGAAGTTACCGCCCCCTGGCCGCCCCGAGCATGCCATCTAACTTCTATCATTTATCTACATCTCCCTGACTGGATTGTTTATTCATCGGTTAAAATGAAAATTATAGGGATTCCTAATATATTAGTATTTTTCTGTCAATAATTATTAACTTGCAAGAAAATAGCTTGTTATTACGAGGGAATACACCATTTATTTTGCTGTTCCGCGTACAAATCAAGACCGGCACTATCGTTAATGACAATTGCCGGCATATCCACAATGGTCAATTTTCTAATTGCCTCCGGCCCGAGGTCTTCATAAGCAATTATTTGTGCCTTGGTGACGCACCTGGCAGTCAAAGCGGCAATGCCACCAATGGCGCCGAAATAGACAGATTTATATTTTTGAATAGCCGTAATAACTTCGGCTGAACGATTGCCTTTGCCGATCATTCCCTTAAGACCATTTTCGAGAAGCTTCGGTGTGAAGGCATCCATCCGGTAACTGGTGGTAGGACCAATGGATCCGATGATTTTACCGGGCGGCGTGGGAGTCGGAGCTGCGTAAAAAATTACCGTGCCCTGTAAATCTATAGGGAGCTTTTCGCCTTTGCCCAGAGCTTCGTACAAACGACGATGAGCAACATCACGGGCGGTATAGACCTCACCGCTTAACAAAACCATATCTCCCGCATGCAGTGAAGCAATGACTGCGTATGTTAAAGGCGTTTGGATTTTTATTGGTGTTGACATATTAATTTCTTTTATCCACCTACAATATTGTGTCGCAATCCTTATCATTGCGGTGAGTCAAAGCCCCGAGCGAAGCGTGGGGGTCACGATAGTGAACGTGGCAATCTTAATATATCCTGATAATTATGAGATTGCTTCACTCATTACATTCGCTCGCAAAGACACTGCTATACTGTGTAGTGCGGGTACTTTTTACAAAATCGCCTCTTTATGCCTCGCCACATGACACTGAATATTAACCGCCACGGGTAGCGACGCGATATGGCAGGGCATCATTTCCGCGTGAACCGCAAGCGTCGTAATTCTACCACCTAAGCCCCCCGGGCCAATGCCTGATTTATTGATGCTTGAATAAAGCTCTTTTTCCATTTGCACCAGACGCCTATCTTTTATATTGGCTTCGCCCACCGGCCTTAACAAAGCCTTTTTGGCCAGACTGCAGGCCTGCTCAAGCGTCCCGCCAATGCCGATACCAACAATAATCGGTGGGCATGGATTGGCGCCTGCTTGATCCACCGTTTCCAGAACAAATTTTTTAATGCCCTCAATTCCGACAGCCGGAGTAAGCATTTTCGCGGCACTGACATTTTCACTGCCGCCACCTTTAGGCATGGCAATAATTTTCAGCTTGTCGCCTGCAACAATATCAATATGAATGATCGCCGGCGTGTTATCTCCGGTATTTTTTCGAGAAAGCGGATCGCAAACCGATTTTCGCAAGAAGCCTTCTTCATAAGCCTGCCGCACACCCTCCTCAATTGCTGTGCGTAAATCCCCACCGACAATGTGCACATCCTGCCCGATCTCGACAAAGAGAACAGCAATGCCCGTATCCTGGCACATAGGCATTTTGCTTTGAGCGGCAATTTCAGCATTGGCAATTATTTTCTCCAGAACATGACGCCCCAGTTCCGATTCTTCTTTCTTCAGGGAAACTTCCAGAGCGGCAACAACATCCGCGCCTAGACATGTATTGGCTTCGATGAAGAGATCCTTAACTGTGCTGGTAATCTTTTTACAATTTATCCGTCGGACGGTATTTTTTATTTTTTTTTCTTTATTCTTGAATGTCATCACATGCCCCGACGGAATTCCAACGACTTAGATATCGTCATCTTATCCACGTATTTCAGATCTCCACCCATGGGCACGCCCATGGCAATGCGGGTGAACTTTATATCATTATCTTTGAACATTCGGGTAATCAGCAGAGCGGTTGATTCTCCGTGAACATTGGGATTTGTCGCGATAATCAATTCTTTAACCTTGCCTTCGTTGATCCTTAGCAGAAGCTCTCCTAAACGCAGATTTTCAGGCCCGATACCGTCGAGCGGTGCAAGTGCGCCGTGCAGAACATGATATGTTCCGTAAAATCCGCCGCTTTCTTCTATTGCCGCCAGGGCATCCGGCTCTTCCACAACGCAAATGACGCTTTGGTCACGCGCCGGATCTTGGCAGATATTGCAAACCTCATCTTCTGTCGGGTTCAAACAAATCCGGCAGAGCCGAATTCTTTTTTTGACTTCAATAATACTTTCCGCTAGTTTTTTGACATCGTCTGCTGTGGCACGCATTATATAATTGGCCAGCCTGGCGGCGGTTTTTTCGCCGATACCCGGAAGTTTGGCCAGTTCCGCAATCAGTCGTTTAATTGGTTGTGCGTATGCTTTCATAGGCACTTACATACTCATTCCGGGGATATTCAACCCGCCGGTAATCTTTGCCATCTCCGCAGCCGCCATTTCCTGCGCTTTACGAATTCCTTCATTGACTGCCGCAGATACAAGATCCTGCAGCATTTCAATATCTTCAGGATTAACCACATCCTTTTCAATTTTCAGGGAGACAATTTCAAATTTGCCATTGACGACAACGCGCACCATCCCGCCGCCGGCTTGCGCCTCGATTGTTTTTGTCTCTAATTCCTGCTGGAGCTTACCCATCTGCTCCTGCATTTTTTTTGCCTGCTTCATAATATTACCGAAATTCTGCACTTTTTCTATCCTCCCTGCTTTTGATCAGTTAATGGTTTTATCTCTACTATCTGGGCATCGGAAAACTCATCCAGAACTTTTTGCAAAATCGGATGGTTCATTGCCTCGCGCTTCATATCGCTCATGCTATTGGCTTTACTGCGTCCATTGCTGCCGTTACCATTTATTTTTTTATTCTCGTTTATCTGAATTTTCAGCGTCACATTTTCTTGAAAAAAGCTCCCGGCAATTTGCTGCAATTGCTCCTTTTGGGTTTTTTCGCTGATGTTTTCGAGAAATAGATAACCCTTGGGGAAACCTAACGTCAACAAGCCGTTTTCATAACTTAAAATTTCTGCGGACTCAATTTTGGCTCCCAGTCTCGCGTTTTCCTTTTTAATAAATTCCATCAAATTATTCCCGAGAGTTGCCAGATCCCCGGTGGGTTTATCGGGCTTTACGAGGCTATTCTCACTTTTTTTTTCATCGGCAATATTTATTTCAGCGCCGTAATCCGCTGTTATTTCTTTTACCTGTTTGTTCGTTGAAGGTTGCGGCGCAATACTCGCGGCAGCTGGAGACAATCCCTTGCTGAGCTTTTGTTCGAGTGCTTCGATTGTTGAAATAATTTCACCTAGAGGAATTATCGGTTCCAGATAAGCCAAGCCCACAATGACTGTCTCCAGTTTCATCCGCGCCTCCTGGCTCCGACGGAAACTGTCTTCTTCTTTAATCAGGATTTCCAGATAGCGCTGCAAAGTTTCTCGCGATACGGACTGTACCTGATCTTTCAGCTTTGAAATCTGCTCCGGAGCAATGTCAAAGGAAGAACTGCCATCCGCGGCAATTTTAACCAACAGCATATTTCGAAAATGCTTCAACATCATCTGGTAAAAGTGCTTCATGTCTATTCCGGCAAGGTAGGCTTCTTCCAGGATGGTCAGGCACCTGCCTGCCTCTCTCTGCAATACCGCTTCAGATAGGCTAAACAGATATTTACGATCCACCAGGCCCAAAATTTCTTCCACATCAGTATCGGCGATTTTCATGCCGGCATAAGATATAACCTGATCAAAAATGCTCTGGCCATCGCGCATGCTGCCATCACCTGCTTCGGCAATCCAAATAAGCGCAGTGGGGCTGATTTGAATTCCTTCGGCGACTGCGACCTTGCCCAAGTTGGCCGCGATTTCCGCAAGAGAAATCCGGCGGAAATCATAACACTGGCAACGGGAAAGAATCGTCGCCGGAACTTTATGTGTTTCGGTTGTGGCAAAAATGAAAATTACATGCGCCGGCGGCTCTTCTAAAGTCTTCAGAAGCGCGTTGAAAGCTGAACCAGACAGCATGTGCACTTCGTCAATAATGTATATTTTGTATTTGGCGGCAGCCGGAGCAAACTTGACATTTTCCCGCAGTGCCCGGATTTCATCAACGCCGTTGTTGGAGGCACCGTCTATTTCCTGCACGTCCAGCGAAGAACCATTAGTAATTTCGCGGCAATTGGAGCAAACATTGCAAGGTGTAGCCGTAGGCCCCTTTTCACAATTGAGTGATTTGGCCAGAATTCTCGCCACTGATGTCTTGCCAACGCCTCGCGGACCGCTAAACAAAAAAGCATGCGCTACTCGCCCTTTACCGATTGCATTGCTCAAGGTTTTGACAACGTGTTCCTGACCGGCAACTTCTTCAAAAGACTTTGGCCGGAATTTGCGGGCTATGACTTGGTATTCCACTTTTACTCCTTATAAATCTGGTGACCGGGTTTACCGCAACACATGGTGGACATTGCTGCCGCTGCTTCCTTCCGGACCTGACGGGGTTCACAAGCCACCGTTGCGCGGGACCCGGCCACACTATTTTTCAAATTGAAATCTACTAGACGGCTTTTAATTGATAATGCCAAAGGAATCAACTCAAATTTTTCTATTTTTTCAAAGTTAAAGAAAAAAGTTGTCAAAAAAAGCAAGATAGGTATGATGCTACCGTGAAGCGGTCACAAATAAACGCAAACTAGAATTAAATGGAGGCATATATGTCATTACCGGATAGAAACAACCCATACAGCTTCAATCATTTTTTGGACTGGAGGAAGAACGTCGATTATTATGCAGATGATCCTTTTATCCAAAAAGTTGTCAAGCATTATACAGGCAAAGATTGGGAAAAAATTGACCGCGAAGCAAAAGCAATTTCACGCAAGGCATCTTTCCGATGGAAGGAAATGGCTGAAGCGATTGCCTGGCCTGAAAAACGACCATACATGATGCACTACGACGGGCATAACAACCGTATTGATCGAATTGTTCGCCCGAAAGAAACCGAGATCATGGAAAAGGAAATATTTTCAGAGGGGTTTTTTTCGGATAAAACATCGCATTGGGAAAAACTGATTAAGATGTACATCGTATATCAAAACGGAGAGGCCTGCATCGCCTGCCCGCTGACATGTACAGAGGGCCTTGTGGAATTGCTGAAGAAGTACGCTGATTCGCCCGAGCTGAAAGCAATACTAGATCACACGGGCAACGGTAAAAACGGAGAATTCGCCATCGGGGCACAGTATTTGTCCGAAATCCATGGCGGATCGGATGTTCCGTCAAACCTGCTCGAAGCCGTGAAAGAGGGCGATGTGTGGAAAGTTTACGGTAATAAATTTTTCTGCTCTGCAACCCATGCCGATTATGCCATTCTAACAGCAAAGCCTCAGGGATCGGAAAAAGTCGGGCTTTTCGTTCTGCCATCATGGCTTCCCGGCAACAAAGAGAAGGAAATCAGAAATAGCTACACAATCGACCGTATTAAATGGAAAATGGGAACAAGTGAGCTCACGACCGGAGAGTTAACATTCAACGGCGCGGTAGTATATCCGGCAGGGCCGCTGGAAAAAGGAGTAGCCAACGTTGTGGGAATTGTTCTTACCTATTCGCGGTTGACTGTCGGACTATCGTGTGCGGCATACATAACGCGGGCTGTACGCGAAGCGAAAAAATATGCTGAGTTTCGGGAAGCATTCGGTATGACCATCGGTTCTTTCCCCATGGTTAAATGGCAGATTGATGAGCTGGATAAAACCGCTAAAAGAACAACCGCCGGCGCTTTCAAACTATACAGCGAATTCATGAAACTCGAGGGTGGTTTAAAAGGCGGATTTGCAAAAGATGAACCAGTTGAAATGATAAAAAAGCGCTTCGAGATACGTGAGCTGATCATGTTGCAGAAAATCGCGGCATCGTTTGATTGTACGGATACCATACGGGGAGCGATGTCCATATTCGGGGGACATGGCGTGATGGAAGATTTCTCATCTCTTCCCCGCCTGTACAGAGATTCCGCGATTAACGAATTGTGGGAGGGGCCGAGAAACGTGCTTTTAACCCAGGTTCATAATGACTTCAAAAAAACCGCTGGGTCGTACAAGCCTTCGGAATTTGTGAGAAATGTTTTGTCCGGAGCTAATCCTACTCTCATTAAAGAACTGGCCAGTGAATTGGAAGAATACGTTGCTCATCCGAATCTTATTACCATGGATGAAAAAACCGTGGAGATTGCCAGAAAATGGGATAACTATTGGCACAGATTTTTCCACGCTTATCAGGATATAGCAATGGATGAAATTGAAAAACTATAATCACGGGCATGAACTCCAAAGCGAGCTTTGGAAAACCATTCCGCTGTAAGCTGCTGGTTAATTAGA
Organism: Deltaproteobacteria bacterium; assembly: GCA_037133255.1. Lineage (GTDB taxonomy): Bacteria > Desulfobacterota > Syntrophia > Syntrophales > Smithellaceae > FEN-1160. The sequence goes on along the minus strand of JBAXON010000110.1, from coordinate 756 downwards.
TAGTTTCAATCCGACTACTCCAATAATTACTAGCGATACGGAAATAATCCGGAATATATTTGAAGGATCTTTAAACAATAAAATACCCACAATGAATGTACCTGCTGCCCCAATGCCAGTCCAAACAGCGTATGCCGTCCCCATTGGAATTGTTCTTTGAGCCAACCACAAAAAAACGCCACTCAATGTCATTGATATTATTGCGATTGCAATACCGACAACTTTACTGGTCATCGTTTGTGAAAGTTTTAATCCCAGTGGCCAACCAATTTCAAAAATTCCTGCAATGGACAAATAAAACCAACTCATATATTTTTACTCCGTTAAAAATTTTATAGTCAGTGGTAAAAAATCCATAAAAATAGTTATTGGGACAGCTGTGAAGCTCGTTTAGCGAACGATACATTTTATAACTGGCGGAGAGAGGGGGATTCGCCCAGCATACGCTGGGCGTCCGGCGAATGCCGGACGAACCATTAATTTGCCCCTAACTTAATACTTTATCCTAATGGCGGAGAGAGGGGGATTCGAACCCCCGGTACACCTTTGTGGGCATACACACGATTTCCAGTCGTGCTCCTTAAGCCGCTCGGACATCTCTCCGGTTATTTCAATATTTCTAATCATTGAGACGCAACAGGTTACGTCTTTATTACTATTTCTGGCGGAGAGAGGGGGATTCGAACCCCCGTGGGAGCTTGTGACCCCCAAATCGATTTCGAGTCGATCCCGTTACGACCACTTCGGTACCTCTCC
>JBAXON010000109.1:0-10016 GCA_037133255.1 Deltaproteobacteria bacterium | reverse complement strand
ATGTTCGACGAATTTAAAAGTGAAGCATTTAAGGAAATTCTGGAGCTATACTTGAAGCTAGATGTTTGGTATAAAGGACAAGCGTTTTTTGTATCAATGATTTTTGCATTCTCAAAAAGTGTCCACACATTTGAAAAAGAAAAATTTTTATTTATGGCATGGGATGATCCACGTTATCGAATTAAAAGTAAAATATATCATTGTTTGGCAACATCAGACAAAAGCATACTTGATGAATTTTATAAAAAAAACACTGTTCGATCTATATTCATGCTTAATAGATTGCTATGCAGATTAAGCTCAGTTGTCTTAGTCATACGAAAAATGATAAGGCGCATACGAAAATCTATATATCGTCATATATACAAGTTGAAAGAACAACAAGTACCAAATGCAATTCGATATCATCATTTGCTAGAATACCTGAACCAAAATCATTGCAACCGAATATTGGAAATTGGAGTGTTTCGTGGCGAGACAGCTAAATTGATGCTTCAATGTTCTAAAAATCGCAACATTGAATATCATGGAATAGATTTATTTGAAGATGGCAATTCCGAACTAGCCGAAAAGGAGATGTCTCTTGTTGCAGATCCTATGGACGTTGTATTAAAAAAATTAAAAAAGCATTCTGAATTTGTCTTTTTATACAAAGGCTATTCGACCGATGTATTCCTAAGGATCCGAGATACTGATTTACGATTTGATTTCATTTTCATTGATGGCGGACATAGCTACAACACAATAAGGTCGGACTTTGAGAATTACTCTCAATTATTGAGTCCGGATGGAATAATTTTCATTGATGATTATACAAAAGAATCTCTTTTGCCAGATGTAAAAAAATTCATTGATGACGAGTTGCTAAGCAATAGGCAATGGGATGTCAATATTCTTGATAAGTGGACTGATTCATATAGAGGATATAACTACAAAATGGTTGCCGTAAAGTTTCGGGTAATATAAATTATGACTAACTTTTGTATTATTGTAAATACCGTAACAAATTGCAGCGATCTTTGGGAAATGTTTTTCAGCCAATTAGAAAAACACTATCCAAAAAACAATGTGTATGTTTTTACTGATGATGGGAACGGCATACCGGATACATACCGTGTCATTCTGTATAATAAGAAGGATAATTTCAGGACACAATATCTTAGTTGCCTGAAATCGGTTAAAGAGGATTTTCTCCTATATTTAAATGAGGATTATATTTTATACGATAATGTGAAAACGGAGATCATGAATGAATACATCTCTATTCTTGCAAATGACGATGCCATTTCCTTTATAAGATTAACTCGAGGAAATAATTTTACAACTAAATATAAAAACAGGGATGACTTATATTACCTAGATAACAAATCAGAAAATTTCTTTAGTCAGACAGCTACAATATGGAAAAGATCTGTTTTGGAAAAAATCCATGAGATGGGGCCTGACCTGCATATTGCGGGGAAAAGAACAAAATTGCAATTTGAGGTCGAGGCGAATAAGGTATGCGCCTCGCTTGGCCTCCAGGGATTGGTAGCATATCATTGTGAGCCAAAAAGAGGAATAGTTCATTACGATTCCCATGTGTTCCCTTACATTGCAACGGCATTGGTAAAGGGCAAATGGAATCTTAGTGAATACGAAAATGAGTTAATGCCGCTTTTACTTAAATTTAATATTAATTATAAAAAAAGAGGACGCATTTGAAAGTTATTAAAGATCTATCAATTGAAGTGCCGGGAACCAACGCACATTATTTCAACTTGGATGAATTTAGCGCAGAAGACGATGAAAGTATTTTATATTATGGGTATAATTATCTGGAAAGTGGGAAAAGCCTTGAATTGCCCGGCAAATACCGTAGAAAAGTATATTTGAATGTTACAATGCCGACAGAATTCTGTAGCAGTCAATCAATTAATGCAGACGATAAATTTGATGAAATATACGGAATATGTCCTCTAACCAATGATTGGCTAAATGCCATTAAAGGTGTTAATAAATATAAGAACATCTTTTATCCCTTCAACAAAATGGATATTCCGGAAACAAACGTAAAAAAATACGATGTTTGTTACCATGGTGGGATTCATGGTGAGAAATATATACAAGCATTAGAAATTATGCGAAAATTTAATTACAGGTATATGAGCCAAACTCATGGTATAAACAAATTGACACAAAAATATTTAAAATACGCAACAAATACAAACCTTACAAATGCAGAAAAATTGAAATTGATATCTGAATGTAAAATATCGATTTGTTTTAATACGTTTGATATTAGGAATAGTGACGATCTTCGAAATATAAAATCAAGAAAATCTTGGTGGAAAAATGAAGCTTTCAAGCATATTGAAGATTTAAAAATAGTGCCGCAATTTAAGTCAAGATGCAACGAGGCCGCATTTTCAAAAACTTTAAATTTGGTTAAAAGGGACCCTTGGAATTTAATAGAATATTACTATACTCCCAATGTAGATTTTGTTTATTTTGAAGACATAGATTCTTTAAAAGATAAAATTACAAGTATTTTAAATAATTGGGAAAACTATCAGCCCATGATTGAAAGTGCTTATATGAAATCTTTAAATTACACTACAGAAAAATTATACAGCATAATAAAAAATAATCATTTATTGGAATGTATGAAATGATAAAATCAAGTACAGTGTGGAGAGATAACACTATGGAAATTGTCATTCTGCGTGGGAGTAAACAATGATTATTTCGCGAACACCCGTACGCCTAAGCTTCTTTGGAGGAGGCACTGACTACAGAGAATACTTTGAAAGAAAGACGGGGGCTGTTCTTGGCACCACGATTGACAAGTATACCTATGTTAGCGTGAACCGGTTAAGCAATTTTTTTGAATATAAAATCAGGGTCGGTTACTCGAAGGCCGAACTTGTAAATGATGTGAATGAAATATTGCATCCAAGCGTCAGAGAAACTCTCAAATTTAAAAACCAAAACGGCAATCTTGATATCCATATTTTTGCCGATCTTCCGGCCAAGACAGGACTTGGTTCTTCATCTTCTTTCACAGTTGGCTTTCTGAATGCTTTGTATGCGCTCGAGGGCAAAATTGTATCAAAACAGAGGTTGGCGGAAGAAGCCATTTATATCGAGCAACAGCTTATTAAAGAAAATGTCGGCTGCCAGGATCAGGTACATGCAGCTTTCGGTGGGCTCAACGTCATCGAACTCAGCAAACAAGACATATCTGTTCGCCCGGTTGTGATTTCAAAGGAAAAGTACGATTATTTGGATAGATCCCTAATCGTGTTCTACACGGGAATTACCCGCTATGCGACGGAGATACTTACTGAGCAGATAGAAAATACAAAAACTTGCAGCAAGGATGATCACCTGACCAAAATGCATAAAATTGTTTATGAGGCAGAAGAAGTTATCTCAAAATATAATTGCCATGATATGGTAAAAAAACTCGGCGGATTTCTTCATGAAGCATGGGAACTAAAAAAATGCCTCTCCGGGATGATTTCTAATGACATTATTGATGAAATGTATAAAAAGGCAATTGCAGCTGGCGCCTATGGAGGTAAACTTGCGGGTGCTGGTGGCGGAGGCTTCCTGTTTTTTTTAGCGCCGATAGAAAAGCATCCACAAATTAAGGGGGCGCTTGGTGGCTTGATGCAAGTTGATTTTCGTTTTGAAAGTGAAGGCTCAAAAATTATCTATCTAACGCGCTAAGTTATTTTATTATGGATAAAATTAATGCCATCATCTTAGCAGGGGGATTGGGGTCCAGACTGCGGTCTATTGTAACGGACGTACCAAAAGTTTTGGCTCCGGTCAATGGCAGACCTTTTCTGGATATAGTGATAGGATCTCTTGCAAAAAGCGGTATTGTTGACCGTGTTGTTTTAGCTGCCGGGTACATGGCAGAAAAGATCATTGAACAATATCAAAACAGCCATCGGTTTTGTGTTGAAATATCCGTCTCAATTGAAGAACAATTGCTGGGAACTGGAGGAGCCATCAGACTTGCAATGGAACTTACTGATTCCCAGGACATTCTGGTTCTGAATGGTGATTCGTTTATCGATGTGGACTATATTGCTCTCTATAGGGCACACAAACAAAATAACGCTCAATTGACCATGGTATTAAAGCATGTAGAGGATGCCAGCAGATATGGAAGCGTTATCATTAATGGCGATAAAATAGTTTTATTCCAGGAAAAGAGTAATGAGATTGTTGCCGGATTTATCAATGCCGGTGTATATCTTTTAAACAGGGATTTATTTGTTCATGTCGCACAGAACAAAATAATTTCGATGGAGAAGGAGTTGTTACCGGATATGATAAAGCATGACGCTTATGGTTTTATCAGCAATGGCAGGTTCATAGATATTGGCCTGCCCGATACATATAAAATCGTTGAAGACTACCTTAAGGAGGTTTAGCCAAGTGATAAAAGAAAAAATATTAGTTACCGGTGGCGCAGGATACATCGGCTCTGTTCTTGTGCCAGCATTATTATTAAATGGATACGCTGTAACAGTTCTTGACTCTCTCATGTTTAATCAGAACTCGTTATTAGAATGTTGTGCAAATCCAGATTTCAACTTTATCAAAGGAGACATTTGTGATGAAGGATTGATGTCAACTCTCGTACCACAATTCGATGCGATAATTCCTCTTGCGGCAATTGTCGGCGCTCCGGCCTGCAAGATTAATCCTTTACATACGAGAATGGTTAATAATGAGGCGCAAAAGAAGATTGTGAATTTGATCTCACCTGCGCAAAAAGCGATCTTCCCCTGCACAAACAGTGGTTATGGAATCGGAGAGAAGGATAATTTCTGCACGGAAAAATCACCACTTCGACCTATTTCTCAATACGGAATTGATAAGGTTGAAATCGAGAAAGCTTATCTGGACAAGGGAAGTGCTGTTACTTTCAGACTGGCTACCGTCTTCGGTATGAGTCCACGCATGCGGATGGATCTGTTAGTCAATGACTTCACCTACCGGGCAGTTACGGATAAATTTATTGTTCTGTTCGAAGCTCATTTTCGAAGAAATTATATTCACATTAGAGATATCGCCAAGACTTTTCTGTTCGCTCTTAAGAATTACGATAAGATGAAAGGTGAACCCTATAATGTCGGTCTAAGTTCCGCTAATTTAACAAAAATGCAACTGTGCGAAAAGTTAAAGCAATACGTTCCGGAACTCTATATCCATACGGCGGCGATAGGTGAAGATCCGGATAAAAGAGATTATTTGGTTAGCAATGAAAAGATTGAGTCTCTCGGGTGGATGCCGGATCATACATTGGATAGCGGAATTCAAGAACTGATGAAAGGTTACCGGATAATCAAAGCCAACCAGTTCGCGAATGTTTAATGAGATCAACGTTAAAAAATAAGGAAAAATGATGAACCAGGGAGAATTCTCTAAAATAACATATCCGCGGGAAGCACTGCAGGATGGTAAGCTTGTGTTACCCGACACTGTACGTTTTATTAGAATAGATGTTGGATTAGCGGCCCATGCCTCACACAGCGCCTGGTTCCTGCATCTGTATAAGGACAGGGGTTCGATAGGCATTGAGCCGGACCCCAGATGCATTGAAAAACTGATCCATGGTTCGGATTTATATCCGGAAGTCAAACGCGTGATAATCAACGATCAGGTTATTATGCACCACAATAAAAGTATCTGTGATCTCGAATCCAGATTTGTACTAGTTAATTGCGCGATAAGCGATGTTGAAGCACTTGATTATGTATCTTTTTATCTGACGGATGCCCAACTGGCTGGCGATAAAAACCAATATAAAGTTTTCGGCACATCTTCTTTGCACATGCCAACCACCGAGCACCCTTCCGGCGGTTATCATACCCAAAATGTTATGGCGATGCCTTTGAGCGAAATCATTAAGGCAATCCCGGACAGATTTGAGTTCATTGAAGAAATTAAAATCGATACAGAAGGTCATGATTATCAAGTCGTGAAGAGCGCCGGCGAATTCATAAAAAGAGCCGTTTACGTTACAGTAGAATCTGGCAGCAATGCTCCTAAACACCATCACGGACTCGTAGTTGACTCCATGAATTCTACCAGATCAGTCATCGAAGAATACATGGAGAGCATGGGTTTCCGGATTGATTTTCAAGATTCAACTGATCAGCGCTATATCAACATCCGGTTAAAACATTTAGTTAATTTACACGGCCTCAATACCGATGGAGATCCACTCATTCTGGAGGGTAAATCCTCTCTGCGCAAGCGTCTGCGATTCAAAACGAAAAAATTATTTCGTGACACCATCAAGAAAATAAGTAAGATATCGAAGAGGAGAAGATAACAATGCTTTGTCGTGTCTGTGATTCAGCAGAATTAGAATTAGCCATCGACCTTGGAAAACATCCCTGGTGCAACCATTTTCTTACTAAAGAAGAGGTTGGACGTGAGCCTTATTATCCATTGCGAGTAGTTTATTGCCATCATTGCGCGACTGTCCAGCTTGACTATACCGTCAAGAAAGAAATCATGTTCGGGAATCACACATATTTGTCCGGAGTAACAAAATCCTTAAGTGAACACTTCAAGGAAGTTGCACAACAGCTAGACGCAAGATTTTTTGCAGAAAAGAAAACGAAGGCTGTTTTGGATATCGGCTCTAACGATGGGACCCAGTTGAAACATTTTCAGGAGTTGGGATATGAAGTTCTAGGGGTTGAATCATCCAAAACAACAGCCAAACTTGCCAATGATGCCGGTGTAACAACACTCAATGATTTCTTCAGTCATAACGTGGCCAAACGACTGGCCCAAAAATTTGATGTCATAAACGCAGCCGGGGTTTTTTTCCATCTGGAAGAACTTCATTCCGTTACCGAAGGAATAAAAGAGGCATTAAATGATGATGGCGTTTTTGTTGTACAGTTTCTTTACATGAAGCGCATCGTGGAAAATGGCGCATTTGATCAGATTTACCATGAACATCTTCTATATTATAATCTTCAGACAATCGAAGTGCTCCTTAATCGACATGGTCTATCTATGTTTGATGCATATCTTTCGCCTATTCACGGTGGGTCAATGATCGCCTTTGTCAGTCATACCGGAAAGCACATTGCGTCAGATCACTTACAGATGCTCCGGAAAGCTGAAGTGGATGAGCGATCGAATGAATATAAAACGTATACAGAATTTGCGGAACACATCAAGCGGATGAAGGTAGAAAACCTTGTCTACCTTGAAAACGCCAAAAAGCAGGGCAAAAAAATATTTGGTATGGGCGCTCCCGTCAAGGGAAACACGCTACTGAACTATTTTGGCGTGGGAACGCAGTTTATTGATGTTCTGGTAGAAAAAAATGAATTGCGCAGGGGGCTCTTTTCCCCGGGGATGCACATCCCCATTGTGATAGAAAAAGAATTACAGGAACTGCCGGATATTTATTATGTGTTGGCCTGGAATTTCAAAAAGGAAATCATGGCCAACAATCAACATCTCGTGAATAAAGGGGTCGAATTTTTTTTCCCCGTTGATCCTCAGGAGATATGATTTATGAAGATATTGGTTACGGGTGCAAGTGGTTTTCTCGGAACTGCCCTGTGTTCGCGGCTTGCAGCAGGCGAGCATGACGTAGTAATGCTGAACTCAAAAAACTGCGATTTAACTAAGCAGAATTCTCTCTTCAACTTTAAACACCCGTTATATGACCACATATACCACCTGGCAGCCTGGACACAAGCCGGAGATTTTTGCCTTCACCATCCGGGGGAGCAATGGATAATCAACCAGCAGATCAATACCAATGTTCTTGCCTGGTGGCAAAAATGTCAGCCGCAGGCAAAGATGATTTGCATGGGAACCAGTTGCTCATACGCGCCTGACATGGAATTGAACGAGGGAAATTATCTGTTGGGGACGCCGATTGACAGCCTTTATACTTACGCAATGACAAAACGCATGCTCTATGTTGGTTTGCTTGCTTTGTACAAACAGTTTAACCTCAAGTATCTCTGTCTTGTTCCATCTACACTCTACGGACCTGGCTACCATACCGATGGACGACAGATGCACTTTATATTCGACCTGATCCGAAAAATTCTGCGGGGCAAATTCCATAACGAGCCTGTTGTCCTATGGGGTGATGGGTATCAAAGCAGAGAGCTAGTATTCGTTGGTGATTTTGTGGAAATCATGTTGGGACTAGCCAACCAATACGAAAACAAGCTGATCAATATTGGTGCCGGTGAAGAATTTACCATACGGCATTTTGCGGAAATTATTTGCGATAAAACAGGATATAACCACGCTAAAATCCAATACGATACGACTCGTTATGTCGGGGCTAAATCTAAATGTCTTAACGTCAACCTGTTAGCACAACTTGCATCTGGATATAAGCTGACACCGCTTAAAGCTGGAATTGAGAAAACCATTGAGTGGTTCTTGAAAGAATATAAATTTTAATTCCAAGTCACCGGCTGGTCTATAATATGCAGATTTAGTAAATATCTTCGCTCCGTCTCTCTGCCTTAGGTTGCTCAGACACACTGGCACAAATAAGCTTACGCAATAGCTCTTCCACTGCACTAGTAACTGCATGTGCATCCAGCTGTTCAAGACACTGACTTACTTCCGTGTCATCACAACCCCTGTGGCTGCATGGCACACAATCCATTGGGGGAAAGATAATCACATTTAAGTCATTGACAACGCGCCAAACGCGCCAATCGGAAGGCCCATGAATCGTCACTGTCGGTGTTCCCAGGGCAGCGGCAATGTGAGGCGCGGCGCTGTCAACACCCAAATGGAGAGTACTTTTGGCGATAATCGCAGAAAGCTCGCCAAGATTTATTTTCCCCGCCAGATTGAATACATTACCTTTACATCCTGCAATAATTTCCTCAGCGGCTGCCGATTCCTCAGCAGAACCTACGATTATGGCGGGGATGGAGAATTTATCCCAAATACTGTTGATGACCTTCACCCATTTCTCTCTTTCCCACTCCTTGTAGCTCCAACGCGAAAATGGATTGATCGTATAAAAGCGGGCTTTCGGCTCCAGCCCATAATCTGCCAGCAACAAAGCCACTCTTTCCCGGTCGTCCTGCGCAACGTAAAGTTTCGGTGCAGATGTTTTTGCATCAATACCGATACCACGCAATAGCCCTAAAGAATGTTCTGCTCCGGGATAATTGGACTTAGGCCATTCGGGAAGAGCTCTAACAATTTTTGTAAAGGCAATGCTGTGCCAGATTTTTTTGTCATCTGCCCTGTAACCTATCCTATGAGTCGCCCCGGTCAAAATAGAAAAGAATGCCCCGCGGTCACCGGTCCTCAGATCGATCACAAGGTCATAGCGCGCCCTGCGCAGACGTCTGACAAATTTCAGGTATTCGTAAAGAACCAGGAAACCAAACCCTTTGACTTTAGCAAATTCATGAATCTCATAGATAGCCGGGTCAGCCTTCAGCAGCGCACCAAAAGGCTTATGGACAAGAATGGAAACCATTGCTTCCGGATAGAAATCCCTGACAGCGCGAATAGTGGGAGTGGTGAGTACCACGTCACCAATATCTCCGAACTGGATAAGAAGAATATTGCGAAAATTTTCCATAAAAATATTTTTATTTTGCAAAATGATATAATCCTCAGCAGTACTTTGCGTGGCTGGCTTTTTCCCGTACAACTTTCTATTTCTGCCGATAGAAAGACAGGATACTGTCAACAATCATTTCAACATTACTATCACTGAGCTCGTAGAATAGGGGAAGGCGAAGCAAACAATCAGAATATCTGTCAGAATTGGGCAGATTTCTGCCGTCATGAAATTTACTGTAAAAAGGACTTTTGTGGAGAGAAAGATAATGAAATACCGCCATAATTCCCTGTTGCTTCAGATGTTTGATAAGATTGCTTCTACTTACCAAATTCTCACAGACAAGATAGAACATATGATAATTGTTTGTCGCATATTCCGGAATACAAGGCAGTTTTAAAATTCCTTTTGTTTCCAATTTTTT
>JBAXON010000108.1:0-10122 GCA_037133255.1 Deltaproteobacteria bacterium | reverse complement strand
GGGGTTGATGAGACCCAAGCTTTAGAAACGAAGTGCACTAAAGCTTGCTGGACGAACTATCCCCGGAGCGAAGCGTAGGGGGTTGATGAGACCCAAGCTTTAGAAACGAAGTGCACTAAAGCTTGCTGGACGACTATCCCCGGAGCGAAGCGTAGGGGGTTGATGAGACCCAAGCTTTAGAAACGAAGTGCACTAAAGCTTGCTGGACGACTATCCCCGGAGCGAAGCGTAGGGGGTTGATGAGAGCCAAGCTTTAGAAGCTAAGGGTGATAACAGCCGGATTGCATTTTCTCAGAGCATTGGAAGTGGAGTTTTTATGAAGGTTAAATTTCTTGGAGCGGCAAGAGCCGTAACCGGGTCCTGTTTTATTATTGAAACTGATAAGGCCAGATTTGCTGTTGATTGCGGCATGCATCAGGGATCGACTGAAATAGAAAAACGCAACCGGGATACCGATGTGTATGACCCGGAACATATTGATTTTTTTCTGATTACCCACGCGCATATTGATCATTCTGGATTGTTGCCACGGATGGTGCAGAATGGTTTTCGCGGCCCTGTCTATACGACAGAACCGACAGGTGATCTGGTAAAAATATTGCTGCTCGATAGTGCGCATATTCAGGAAGTAGAGGCCGGTTGGAAAACAAAACAAATGCAGAGAAGTGGCGTAAGCCCTGATGTTCAGCCTCTTTATACAATAAAAGATGCCGAAGCCATCGCCCCCTTAATAAAAACCAAAACTTACGAAAGTATTTTCAGCCCTGCCGATGGAATAAAAGCAAATTTCCGCGATGCCGGTCATATTTTGGGAGCGGCCATACTGGAGTTGTTTATCGAAGAAAATGGCACAACCACAAAGTTGGTTTTCTCTGGCGATATAGGCCGTCGCCACCAGTTGCTAATGGAAGATCCCAGCGCAGTAGCCGAGGCGGACTTCCTTTTTATGGAATCAACCTATGGCGACCGCAATCATAAGGGCGAAGAGGATAGTTTAAATGAACTGGCGGAAGCGATCAGTTACAGTTATAAAAACGGTGAGAAAGTCATAATACCTGCGTTTGCCGTAGAGCGGACGCAGGAGATTATTTATTCACTGCATCTTTTGTCCATGCAAGGAAAGTTACCTAAAGATTTGCCGGTTTTTCTCGATAGTCCGCTGGCAATTAAGGCAACAGAAATATTCCGTCGCTACCGCTCCTATCTTGATTCCGAAACACAGGCCCTTTTGAAAAAGGGCGAAGATCCTCTGGAGCTGCCACAACTGAAGTTTTCTTCGACAACAGCAGAGTCTATGGAAATCAATGTTATGAAAGGACCGGCGATAGTGATTTCCGCAAGCGGGATGGCTAATGCCGGCAGGATTAAGCATCACCTGAAACATAATTTATGGCGACCGGGTGCCAGTATTGTTTTTGTCGGTTTTCAGGCAGCGGGAACTCCCGGGCGCAGGATAGTGGATGGGGCGAAAACAATCCGGTTTTTTGGCGAAGACATCAGCATAAAGGCCAAAGTGTTCACCATTGGCGGTTTTTCCGCGCATGCCGGCCAGGATCAGTTGCTGGAATGGCTGACAAATTTTCAGAACAAAAAAATTCAGATATTTTTAGTTCATGGTGAAATTTCCGCGCAGGATCAACTGGCTTCTTTAATTCGGGAAAAACTTGGGTTTGCTGTGACAATACCGCAATATCTGGAAGAAATAAATCTACTTCCTGGCGCTGCCGTGCAGGAAGTTAAAAAACCGCCGGCGACAGAACCGAAAATCAGTTGGGAATTACTTTTAGACGATCTGGGATCAAAAATATCCCGTCTTGCCGCCCAGCAGGAAAAATTAAAGTCCTTACCCGCAAGCAGACAAATTGAAATCATAAATTTACTGCTGGAGGCCAATCAAAGAATCAATGACATCAAGTCTGATTCTTAGCCCATCTTTTGGAATTGCGGAATCTGGGATTAATTATCTTTTTTTTCATTCTCGACGGAGTTTTTATCCTCAAGAACATATCGCACGCTCAGTGCCAGATCAGGGCGCAAGGAATTATAAACTGAACAATATTTGTTCCGCGACAATTCAATGGCGCGTTCTATCTTACCGGGATCCAGGTTTGTTCCGGCAATGTACAAAACCATTTCCACCGCCTTGTAGTATTGTGGCGGTGTCGGGTTTCTCTCTCCTTCTATCTCAATCCGGAAACTGGCCGGCGTGATCCGCATCTTTGCCAGGATGGACACAACATCAATCCCCATGCATCCGGCAAGGCTCAGAAGAAGAGCTTCCGTTGGTTTACATCCCCACTGGGCCTGGGCATCAAATTCAATCTCGTAGCCCTGAGGTGTGGAGCCGGTGAACACAAGATCCCGCTTCCAGGCCAGAGTTGTCTTTACCGTTGGAGTGATATTGTGCTTATACCCAACGAGGGACTCGTTCAGATCGTGATCTTTATCATCCGCCATCTTAATCTCCTGTTTGATTTGACATAATGCCAAGTAAGCTTTCAAAAATTCAAATCTTAATGTTTGAAAGCAACTTGGTATTACATTATTGTTCGGCGTCCGTTGTATCTTTCCGTATCATAGTACTTTTCTACGTCCACCAATTTTAATTTATTGATAATTTCTTTAAGTGGTGCGCCGGTAATTTCTCCGCGTACTAAACTAACCATGCGTCCGAAATCTTCATTGATAATCATGTCCACAGCGGCAATACCAAACCATCTGGCCATCAGGCGATCACGGGCGGAAGGTGTTCCGCCGCGTTGGAGATGACTCAGGATTATGTGGCGCGATTCAAACCCTGTTTTGTTTTGAATTTCAGTAGCGACGTAACTGGCAATTCCGCCGATTGATTCATGTCCGAAATCGTCAACTTTAATATCCTTGATGAATTCCTGCCCTCCCGCGGGCTTAGCCGCTTCTGCAACCACAATGATGGAATAGTTGATTTCACGGCCATGACGCTGCCGCAATAGTTCACAAACGCGCTCTATATCAAAAGGATGTTCCGGTATCAGGATGATATACGCCCCGCTGCATTCCCCACCGTGAAGCGCCAGCCAGCCGGCATGGCGTCCCATTGTTTCCACAACAAAAATACGGCCATGCGATCCGGCGGTAGTTCTCAGGCGGTCAATTTCTTCCATGATGACGTTAATTGCTGTGTCAAAGCCTAGTGAATAATCGGTTCCTGTAAGATCGTTGTCTATCGTCTTGGGGATGCCTACTGTTTTGATGCCCATCTTATGCAATTTATAAGCAACGCCGAGGGTATCTTCACCACCGATGGCAACAAGCACATCAATTCCCAATTTTTTTATGTTGTCAATTAGTTTTGCCGAACGGTCATTTTTGGGATTAAACGGATTTGTCCGTGATGTTCCCAGGTTCGTTCCGCCGTAGCGATCCCATGTCCGGACGGTCTCTTCATCTAGATGCTTGATATATTTCTCGCAGCTTTTAGGATCGTTTGGATCAACTTCGATGATTCCCTTCCAACCCTGCGTAATGCCAAGAACTTCAAATGAGATAGAACGGTTTGCCGCGATTCTTGGATCAAGCGCACTTTTCGTTACCCATTTGATTGCGCCATTGAGCCCCGGGCAGTCACCACCACCTGTTAATATGGCAATTTTCATTTTCATAATTTTATCCCTCCCTGCGTTGTGGTAACTGTTAAAAAAGGAGTTAAGCTGCACAATATTAATTAATTTTAATTTAACATGGAAGTTATTGATTATCAATAAATCTTGACATGGGAGCAAAATAATTCTTGACAAAAGAGTTTCATTGTTTTAATCACTACCAAATAGGTAGTGTATCGAAGAGAAAGAACAAGGCATGAAATTATCAACAAGATCAAGATACGGGTTGCGCATGATGACCGATCTGGCAGACAATTTCGGGACTAATCCCGTTTTTTTAAAGGATATTGCCAAAAGAGAGGACATTTCGGAAAAGTATTTAAGCTTGATTGTTATCCCTTTGCGCCAGGCCGGTTTAATTCAATCCACCCGCGGGGCCCATGGTGGCTACAGCCTCACTCGAGTTCCGGATAAGATTACCGCGCAGGAAATATTCGATGCGCTGGAAGAAGTTACTTGTCTGGTTGATTGTCTCGCCAATCCCGGTGAATGTTCACGATCAAGTATTTGCCCGACTCGAGATGTATGGTCGATGCTGGGAGAAAGGATCAGGGAAACACTCTCAGCGGTAACTTTAGCGGAATTGGTCAAAGTAAGAAGAGAAAAAGCACAAAATAATTTAATGAGCGATATATGATGAAGAAAAAAGTTATGGTGGCGGTAAGTGGCGGCGTTGATTCGTCCGTGGCGGCGTTGCTGCTCAAAGAGGCGGGATATGATGTGACGGGAGTTACCATGTGCCTCGGAATCAAGGAAGATGGGGAGGGCACCCGCTGCTGCGGTCGCGATGCCCTTGATGATGCCAAACATGTCTGCGATCAATTACATATTCCACATTTTGTTTTTGATTACGCAAGTGAGATGGAAGAGCGGATAATCAATAAGTTTGTTGCGGAATACTCAAGAGGCCGGACACCGAATCCCTGCATTGATTGCAACCGCTACTTAAAATTCGGATCGCTTTTAGCTAAGTCAAAAATTATGGGTTTTGATTATCTGGCAACCGGCCACTACGCGGGCATTGAGAAAAAGCAGGATACTTGGCATTTAATGCGTCCAAAAGACAAGATTAAGGATCAGACATATTTTCTGTATCCGATAAAAGCGGGAGATTTATCTTCTCTGCTTTTCCCTCTGGGCTCTTTGAGTAAAGATGAAGTTCGATTACTTGCTAAAAAAGCCGGCCTTCATGTTGCGCAAAAGTCGGAAAGTCAGGATATTTGCTTTGTCACGCAAGGTGACTATCGTCAATTTCTTGAAGGGAAAAATGTAGTTACCGCAGGTGGCGACTTTGTAGATATGGCAGGCAATATTTTAGGAAAACATAAGGGAATTATTTATTACACAATCGGCCAGCGAGGCGGTTTGGGAATCAGTGCAAAGACTCCGCTTTATGTAGTGGAAATTGACGCGGTAAAAAATAAAGTTGTCGTTGGCCAGAAAAAAGATTTGTATTCCACTGGTCTCATTGCCGGTGATGTAAATCTTCTGACAGGTGACTTGCCAGCAGAAATGGAAGCAAAAATTCGTTACCGGAAAAAGCCGGCGCGTTGCGTGGTAAAAAAAGAGTCAGATAAGTTAAGGGTTATGTTTAAAGAGGCGCAGGAATCTATTACGCCCGGGCAGGCGGTTGTTTTTTATGAAAGGGACGAGGTCCTGGGCGGCGGTGTGATTGAGAAAGTTATTAATAATTTAATGGAAGGAAGGAGCAAATAATGAGCAAAATAGATAAAAAGTTAAGCATTGACACTTTAGTTTTACATGGAGGCCAGGAAGCTGATCCGACAACAGGGTCAAGAGCAGTACCCATTTATCAGACGACATCCTATCAGTTCAAGGATACCGATCACGCGGCAAGCCTTTTCGGCCTTAAGGAATTTGGCAATATTTATACGCGGCTGATGAACCCGACAACGGATGTGCTGGAAAAAAGAATTGCCCTGCTGGAAGGCGGTGTTGGCGCGCTGGCGGTGGCCAGCGGCCAATCGGCAATAACTCTGGCGCTTTTAAATATCACTCAGGCAGGTGACGAGATCGTCTCCGCGGATAATCTTTATGGCGGAACATACAACCTTTTCCACTATACATTTCCGCGTCTAGGGATTAAAGTCAACTTTGTAAAATCCAATGATTTGCAGGCACTGGATAAAGCGATTACGCCAAAGACCAAAGCTGTCTATGCTGAATCGATTGGCAACCCAAAGCTCGATGTGGCTGACCTCGAAGGAATTGCCGCCGTTGCTCATAAGCACGGCATACCTTTTGTGCTGGACAATACTGTTTCACCATATATCCTGAGGCCAATTGATTTTGGCGTTGATATTGTCGTTTATTCGGCAACAAAATTTATCGGTGGACACGGCACATCGTTGGGAGGTCTTATTGTTGATTCCGGAAAATTCGATTGGACAAAAGGCAAATTTCCATTGATTGCTGATTCGGATCCTAGTTATCATGGCCTGAATTTTGTGGAAGCCTTAAAACCCAATGGCAATATAGCTTATATAATTAAAGCGAGAGTTGTTCTTTTGCGCGATCTGGGGCCGGCGTTATCCCCGTTTAATTCATTCTTGTTTCTGCAGGGATTGGAAACATTGCATTTGCGTATGCCTCGCCATTCCGGCAATGCGCTAGCGGTAGCGCAGTATCTGGAGATAAATCCGAAAGTGAGTTGGGTAAATTATCCGGGTTTGGCCGCAAGTCCCGAGAAGGCAAGGGCGAGCAAGTATCTGAAAAAAGGCGCAGGCGCCATTATTGGCTTTGGTATAAAAGGTGGCGCAGAAGCTGGGAAAAAGTTTATCAATTCACTGCAACTGATTTCGCATTTAGCCAATGTCGGTGATGCAAAATCACTGGCAATTCATCCGGCGACAACCACACATCAGCAGTTGTCCGCAGCTGAGCAGTTGGCAACAGGCGTAACACCGGACTTCATCCGCCTCTCCATCGGCATTGAACATATTGACGATATACTGGCGGACATTGAACAGGCTCTTGCACAGACTTAACCTTTTTTGTCATTCCGTCGAATACCTAAAGGGCACGAGTGACGGAATCCAGACATTAATATTTTGGGAGATGACCTATGAAAAAAATATATTCGGATAATTCGCAATCAATCGGCAATACACCGCTGGTGAAACTAAATCATTTAACCCATGGTGCCAAAGCAACGGTGCTTGCCAAGATTGAAGGACGCAATCCCGCTTATTCGGTTAAATGCCGCATCGGCGCCGCGATGATCTGGGATGCCGAAAAGAAGGGTTTGCTCAAACCGGGCGTGGAAATAATTGAACCGACAAGCGGCAATACGGGAATTGGTCTGGCTTATGTAGCGGCGGCGCGGGGATATAAGCTGACGCTGACCATGCCGGAAACCATGAGCATTGAACGCCGGAGGGTGCTTGCGGCATTTGGCGCAACGCTTATCTTGACCCCGGGTTTGGACGGGATGAAAGGGGCAATCAATAAGGCTGAAGAAGTTGCCGCAGCCGATCCTAAAAAATACTTCCTGCCGCAGCAGTTTAAAAATCCGGCTAACCCGGCAATTCATGAGAAAACAACAGGCCCCGAAATTTGGGATGATACCGACGGCACAATTGATGTTCTTGTTTCCGGAGTTGGCACCGGCGGAACGATTACCGGAGTGTCACGTTATATTAAAAAGAAAAAAAATATTATCTCGGTCGCAGTGGAACCGAAGGAAAGCCCTATTATAACTCAAAAGTTGGCAGGTCAGGAGCTCAAGCCGGGGCCGCATAAAATTCAAGGGATTGGCGCAGGCTTTATTCCGGACACTCTTGATTTGTCCATGGTTGATCGTGTTGAATTAATAGATAGCGCGGAGGCTGTGGATTTTGCCCGAAGATTGGCCAGGGAGGAAGGAATGCTTGTGGGCATTTCCAGTGGCGCGGCCTGTGCTGTGGCAGTAAGGCTGGCAAAACTAAAGGAATTCAACGATAAAAATATTGTTGTAATTTTCCCCGATGCCGGAGAGCGTTATCTTTCAACTGTAATGTTTGAAGGGATAGGCATGTAGAAGGAGATAGCATTTAAAACTGATGTGTTACTGCGATAGCGTAAAGTAGAACGTAGTCCCTTTTCCAGGTTTACTTGCCGCCCAGATTTCGCCGCCGTGACGATCGATGATCCTCTGGACTTTGGCAAGCCCAATCCCGGCGAAAGGTAATCCTGTGCGTGAATCAACCCGATTGAATGTACTGAATAATTTGTGCGCCTGCGCCAAGTCAAAACCAATGCCATTATCCCGGATAAATAGAACTGGTTTTATATCTTGCATCGTTGTACCGAATTTGATTACTGCACGTTCCTTCGAAGCGGTAAATTTCCAGGCATTGTCAATCAAGCTCTCCAGAGCAATCTTTAGCAGGAGTTCATCACATCCGATGATAACGTCCTTTTCGATGGTTACAGCTACCTCCCTTTCGGGATATTTTTGTTTAAAATCATCCATAATCTCACGGACGATCTTGCTTACATCAACAGATTGACGGCTAATCTCGCTTCGGTTCAAATGCGATAGTTTCCGCATGTCGCTGATCAGTTGCCCCATGCGTGTTGTTTCTTTAGATATCTGTTCCAGATAATTTCTTTCTACGTCATCCATTTTTTCATGATCATTTTCTTTCAACGTATCGCATAACTTTTCAATATTTTGCAGAGGCGTCAACAAAGCGTGAGATATAGAATAACTGAATGCCTCCAGCTGCCGGTTGATAGCTTCCAGATTGCCGGTACGCTCTAAAATACGCCTCTCCATTTTTCCATCGAGTACGCTGACATCCTGCTTAACTTGTTTACGAGCTGTTATATAATGGCCATGAACAGTAGATGTCTTGCCATTGGCATGAAGAATTGGAACTTCCAAAATTGCCGAGTTTTCATTTTTCGTTGCGATACTGATTCGATCAAGAGACTCCTTTTTTGAATTTTCCGGCAAGAGCAGATCAATTTTCTTTCCCAGAACTTCCTCTCTTGACCAACCTGTCGTCTCTTCAAACGAGCGGTCGAACCGGACAACGGTTAAACCGTGATCCCATACAATTAAGGGAGGATTTGTATGGCTGACCCGGCTCTCCAGGTTATATCGTATTTCCCGCTCAATATTTTCACTTTCAAGAAGTTTTATCTCTGAGAGCATTTGTTCATGGCTGTTTTTAAACACAATAACACTTTTGAAATATATAAGACCCAGGCTAAGTATGATAAATAACAAAGCTAAAATTATTATTATCGCTAAATAGTTACTGGTTTTCTGCAAACCAAGATTGTCTTGGATATCCCGCTGTACAATAACAAGCCAGCCTGTTGTTTCTAATTCGGCAAAGGATAGATAATTAGCTCCCTTATTAGTTTCTTGATTTTGAATTTCAATCTGCTTTTTGTTTTCCGTCAATGCTTTTTTAATAACTGGAAATAACGAATAACCTGTTACTTGTTTCTGTAAAATTGATTTACTGTCAAAAAGGATATTACCGGTCTGATCGGTTACATAAATAGTGGTATCCTGGTTAGGCGATGCCGACTTCACAGCTTCGGCAATAAACCCCAATTTCTCGTACACTGCCAATATGCCGATTGGATTTGCTTTTTCATCAAAAATAGGACCGGAAAATGATACAGCCAAAGGGTCATCAGCGGTCATAATTTGAAAGATACCGGAAACATGAGGCTTCCATTTTACGATTACTTCTTTATACCAATCACGGTAAGAAATGCTATATCCAACAGGAGCGGCCGGGAAATTTGACCAGAGCATGCCTCTTTTATCCGAGATAAGCGCCATGTTAAAATTATTATTTTTCTCCAGCAAAGCAAGTTGGCTGCGTGTCTCAGCAACATCCTTCTTTTTAACCGCATCGATAAATGATTGTTTTTGGGTATAAAAAGTAAGAGATTCCAAGATTTTATTGTTGTGATCCTGAATAGTGCGAGCAATTAAAGCAGCGCTGGCTTTATCGGCAGACAGTAGATTTGCTCCGGTTTTTATATATTGTTGGCAAACAATATAAGTGGCGATACTTGCGATAAAGACAAATAATACAAGTATGCTGATTTTGAGCGATTTTGGTTTTACTAACCAATTCCTGAAAGAGGATGAATTATTATTGAATTTTTCGAATGTCATGGATTTTAAGTACACGCTATTACAGAATTAATCAAGTTTTTTTTGTGTTTTTTATCTATAAAATGAGAGATAATGAAAATATTCAGCCGATAATTATTGATTGTTATGCCCGAATTGCATATTACCAAGTTGCTTTCAAAATAAAATAAGAATTTTGAAATGTTTAATCGATATTAAAAATATGTTTAAAAAATCGGAGGCTTATAATCTTATCAATACAATTTTTATTGATGACTTTTGCATTTGGATTCAATCTTTAGATTCATCGATTATATATAATACTCTTTCAATATTACAATCACTTAAAATTACAAAAAATGATCTTGGATTTAA
>JBAXON010000107.1:0-10167 GCA_037133255.1 Deltaproteobacteria bacterium | reverse complement strand
CCTACGGCGATATAGGCAGAAAAGTTTGTTTCTTTGGTGGAATTGATAATCTGCCCGTCTTTAATTTCCGACCACCAGCTGCCATCGGCAAGCTGAGTTGCAATCAGCCACTGATATGCGTGCTCGGCCTCCGCATAAAATCCGGCAATGCTCAGGCCCATCGCGCTTTCGATATGATCCCAGGGATCTGTCTTCCCGCCGATAGACCATGGTATTTCGCCGTTTTCTTTTTGTATGGATAATATAAAATCAGCGATTTTTTCCACACAAATCGGCTTAACTTCCTCGCTGTAAGATAGATTTAGTTCCATTTAGTCAACCTTTTTTAAGATAAAATACAATGCTTTTCCCCATAATCGGGTTTAATAATTCTTCAATAAACCTCACCAGCTGAGGCTTACACATTATGTCCCATTCCAGAAACTTTTTATAATATCTAATGAACAGATTCTCTTCGTTTTTTAAGCCAACCACGCACTTCAGCCACCAGTAAGGAACATGCAGGGCGTGCTTGTAATTAATTTTCCAGCATTTTATGCCTTGACTTGCCAGCATTTTTTGCAGTTTTTTCTTTTTATAAATGCGGATGTGCCCACCCTCTTCATTATAATAAGCGGTAGAAATCAGCCAGCAAATTTTTTCGGAAAAATATCGCGGCACGCTGACCACCAGATTGCCTTGGGGCTTCAGGATGCGCACTAATTCTTTCAAGGCGTTTTCATGATCCGGAATATGTTCTAATACTTCTGAGCAAATAACACAATCAAAAGAAGCGGAAGCAAAAGGCAAATTTTTAATGTCGGCACGGCTCACCAGATAATTATCTGTTAAAGCGTCTGGCATGTTTTTTAAGCCGATCAGGGCATCATTTAAATCAGAGTCATTTTTATCTATGCCAATAACATTTAAATAAGGCAGTTTGGCCAGTGCCCGCAAATGCCTGCCGCCACCGCAACCGGCGTCCAGAACAAGGCTGCCCGGTTTTAATTTCAGATCATGAAAATCTACGGTGACCATCAATTGCCTCCCTGTAAACTTCAGTCACTTCCTGCGCCGCTTTAGACCAACTGAAAACTGAATTAACTCTTTCTAAACCGGCCTTTGCGTATTTTGCCCTCTGATCAGGGTTATTCAATAATTGGGTTATGGCTTTGCTTAAGGCGGATGCATCGGCAGGCGGCACAATCATACCTGCGTTGCCCACCACTTCCGGCAGCGCCCCGCCACTGGTCGTAATCAGTGGAACTCCGCAGGCCATTGCCTCCGCGGCAGGTATCCCAAAACCTTCATACAAAGAGGGGACAACAGCCACCGTTGCCTTGGCATAGTAATCGGCAAATTCTTCGTTGTCAATACGGCCGGTAAATTGGACAATGTCCCCCAAGCCAAGTTTGGCTACCAGGTTTTCAATGATGCCGTTTTTCTTGGGCTGGCCAATTACGGTTAGCTTTACAGGCTGCTTTTGGCGAATCTGGGCTACCGCTTCTAAAAGAAAATTTAGGCCTTTGAGCGGAGTGTCCGCGCTGTTGGTTACAATAATTGAGTTCTCAGGTCTCGGGCCATTTTGTACCGGATAAAAGAACTCATTATTGATGCCGTTATGAACGACACGGAATTTATTTTCATCCAGAGAAAACTCTTTGGCAATATCTTTTTTAGTAAATTCGGATACAGTCACTATATGGGAAAACTTGCGCGCCACTTTCATCTGCATGCGAATAAATGAGTACCAGCGAAAAACACGGTATTTTTGAAGCAATGTTTTGGCCACTTTATAATCTTCCTGCTGATCCACTGTGATTGGATGGTGAATCGTGACAATGGTCGGCATAACTTTTTGAGCCAGCCTGCCAATGCCGTAGGAAAGGCACTGGTTATCATGAACGATGTCGTAATTATTTTGATTTTTCTTCAGATATGAATAAACCCTCTCGCCAAAGGTGAAAGGCTCGGGGAAACTGCCGGTGCAAACATTTAAAAATTCAAACATGTTGATTGGACGAGCCAAATCTCTAATTCTTTCTGGGCGAAACAGATGTTCGGGATTGTAGAGATCAAGGCTGGGCATCTTATGTAACTTTACTTCAGGATCAAGATTCGGGTAAGGCGGCCCTGATATGACATCCACACTATGACCGATGTCAGACAATGCCTTGCTTAGATGTTTAATGTAAACACCCTGACCGCCGCACGTAGGATTGCCTCTATAGGTCAGCAGACAAATTTTCAACGGCTTTGAATTAGAACTTTTCTTCATCCACAGACCCTCTTTACTAACTTTTGCGAATTTTCAAACATCGCGGTAATTTCTTCATCCGTCAAACCAGCACCGCGGGCAACACTTGTCGCCATTTTTCTGCCCACAAAATCCGCAGGAGTATGAGCGTCGTTATTGAGTACAAGCTGCGCTTTAAATTTCCCTGCCATCCTTGCTACATGTCCATTACTGAAGGCATGTCCCCTGCGGGTGGTGATCTCGAGACAGACTCCCTTCTCGGCGGCAAGCTTCACTTCTTCTTCGGCTATGAGACCGGGATGGGCAAGAATATCAACGGCGGCATTGATCGCGGCCAGATTGGTACCTGGCGGCACAGGTTCAACAAGAGTTTCACCGTGCACTACAACAATCTTTGCCCCCAGTTTTCGGGCATCTTCTGCCAGCGATGATATATCACTGGGATCCACATGCGTTAATTCCACACCGGGTAGAGCCAGTATTTTACCTTTTTCCGATATCTTCAAACAGACTTTGATAATCCGGGGCAAAATGAAATCAAAATTGGAATAGTCGGCGTGATCGGTAATGGCCACCGTCTTATATCCTGCCGAATATGCACGCTGCAGTAACTCCGTGGGAATTAAGTCGCCATCACTAAAAATGGAATGTGTATGCAGATCAATCACTTGGAACATCCATGTTAAAAATGTTTGGATTTAAACAAGAGTCCTTTAGCAAATTTATAACCGCTAGTCAATTGAAGATATGGAAGATAATGAAAGTACAATTATCGTGTCATCTCTTGCAGTTTTCTATTGTATTCATAACCTTTTTTTCAAACTTTGATTAGTTTGGATTTGAAACTGCGTGAGATGTCGCGGCGTTCGTCACGTTGCTTGATGTCCTCGCGGCGGTCATATATTTTCTTGCCTTTGCCAATACCTATTTCTACTTTCACTTTGCCGTTTTTAAAATACAACTTCAGTGGAACAAGCGCCAAACCTTTTTCCCTCGATTTGGCGTAAAGTTTATGAATCTCCCGCTTATGAAGAAGAAGTTTACGCGGCCTCAGTGGTTCATGATTAAAGCGATTGCCGTGATCGTAGTGACTTATATGCATCTCGCGCAGATAGACTTCATCATCCTTGACAACCGCATAACTGTCTTTGATATTGGCCTTTCCGGCACGCAACGCTTTAACCTCTGTCCCGGATAAGACTATACCGGCTTCATAGATATCGCCAATATCATAATTGAGGCGCGCAGTCTTGTTGGAAGCAATCAGTTTTTGCGCTGTATTTTCTTTTGCCATAATTCAATTCTACATTAAAATGCGCTTAAAGCTATTTATTTTTTCCCTGCCGATTAAATTGGCGGTATACCCTTATGTGTTTCGCACAAAGGACAATTCCATTTACGTTTCAAATTTCGTTGCACTTATTTTCAACAAATGTCATTGATTCGACTTACACTTCGAACCCCGCGTCGCTTCGTTCCTGGGATAGTTCGTCCTGCAAATTTCAGTGCGCTAAGCTACTTAAATTTGGGACTCACTACTTCGTTACACTCGTTCTTAGCGAGTCTCATTATTTCTGTGGCAGCAAATAGTCCGGCTTTACATGGCTCATCGACTTGTAAATATTATCGCGGATTTGTTTGTTATCCCGTTCCAGTTCATTCAAAAGATTCTTTACATAAACACGCTTTGATGTCTTGCTTGTCGGACAATCGTTTTTAACGATCGGAAATTGTCGCTCCTTGCTGTACTTTTTCACCAGTTCCTCCCGCAAATAAGCCAGTGGACGAATAATGTGTAGCTTACCGCCGAATATGCTCTGGTTGGGCATCATTGTGCTTATCTCGCGCCCATAGAACATGTTAATGAGCAGTGTTTCAATAATATCATCCCTGTGATGGGCAAAGGCTATTTTATTGCAGCCTTCGGCGTCAGCTATCTCAAAAATCCTTTTACGCCTCAGCCGTGAACACAAAAAGCAGGGATTTTTTTTATTAAAATCAGAGTGCGCCAGATTGCCAATATCCGTCTTTTCTATCACATAGCGATAATTATTTTCCCGAAAATACTTCACTAATTCATTGTATGCATTATACACCGGATCAAAGCCCATATCAATATTTACAGCAATAAAAGAAAATCGTGGAACATAAATCATCGGTGAAGCAAGCAATTCAAGCAGGGCAAAGCTATCCGCGCCACCGGAGACACCAATAAGAACACGATCTCCCTCTTCGATCATTTTATAATCCAACACAGCTTTTTCCAGCCATTTTTTCAAATGCAGGAATAGTTTTGTCTTTTTATCTTTTTTAATGGCATCCATGATATATTTTCTTTAATTTTCATTAGTTCGTGACGAGACCTTATACCAAATTGCTATCAAATATTAAAAGGTTAATTTACCGGGCATAATACCAAGTAAGCTTTCAAAAATTCATATTTTATTGTGAAACTCCAATTCCGAAAGCGAAGCGCAACGGAATTGGCAAGTTGAACAATCCCGCACAGTGGGATTTTGAAAGCAACTTGTTATTATTTATCCGACTTTTTTACAGGAATCAACAGGATACTTCGATTATCGCCTTGAAATCAGCAAGACTCTCTGTTATAGGTTTGACCAAAGCAAAAAAGGAGGTTTTGATATGCCAGAAATTATTAATGTTCATGCTCGGGAAATACTGGATTCCCGGGGAAATCCAACCGTTGAAGCCGAAGTTACAACAATTGCAGGTGTTACCGCAAGGGCGGCTGTTCCTTCAGGAGCCTCGACAGGCGAGCATGAAATGCTGGAATTGCGTGACGGCAATAAGAAAAGATACAATGGGAAAGGTGTTCAAACTGCTGTAAAAAATATTCTCTATAAGATCGGCCCGGAAATCATCGGGATGGATTGTCGCAGGCAGCGCGATATCGACTATGCCATGATCGAACTGGACGGAACCGAAAACAAGGGTAAACTAGGCGCTAACGCGATTCTGGCTGTGTCTCTCGCCTGTGCCAAAGCGGGCGCGGAAGTATCTGGCCTGCCGCTTTATCGATACCTGGGCGGCGTTAACGCAAAAGATCTGCCGATACCACAATCAAATATTTTAAACGGCGGCCAGCATGCCGACAATAACGTGGATATTCAGGAGTTCATGATCCTGCCAGTCGGCGCGCCCAATTTTACCGAAGCCATTCGGATGAACGCGGAAGTTTTCCATTCTTTAAAATCAGTACTAAAAGGTAAAGGCTATAACACAGCCGTGGGCGATGAAGGCGGATTTGCGCCAAATTTAAAATCCAATGAAGAAGCTCTCTCCCTTATTATGACGGCTATCGAAAAAGCAAATTACCGGCCAGGCCAAGACATTATGATCGCCTTGGATTCGGCAGCAAGCTCCTTCTACGAAAAAGGGAAATACATTCTTGCGGCAGAAAATAAACCGCAGAAATCCGCTGAAGAAATGGTTAAATTCTACGCTGATCTCGTCGCGAAATATCCGATAATCTCAATTGAAGACGGCCTGGCGGAAGATGACTGGGCAGGTTGGAAACTATTGACTGATGAACTTGGCGACAAGATTCAAATTGTCGGCGATGATATTTTCGTGACGAATATCAAACGACTGGAGCGAGGCATTGAAATGGGTGTCGCTAATTCTGTACTAATTAAACTCAACCAAATCGGCACGCTGACAGAAACACTCAACACGATGGAACGGGCTAAAGAAGCAAGCTACACTTGCGTTGTATCCCACCGTTCCGGAGAGACGGAAGATACCTTTATGGCGGATATCACCGTTGCCACCAATTGCGGACAGATTAAAAGCGGTTCACTTTCCCGTACGGAAAGACTGGCTAAATACAATCAACTGATCCGTATTGAAGAAGAACTAGGTGACGCGGCTAAGTTTCGCGGTAAAGAAGCATTTTACAGCATCAAACAAAAACCGAAAGCAAGTAAGAAGAAATAACTTCTGTAAGCAAAAAAGGGCTGGCCTTTTGCAAAAGGTCAGCCCTTGAAATTTAAACTCCATCACGCATTATCCGGTTAATTTAGAGAAATTTAAAGAGACGGCGCCGCAATACTTCCATTTCCGCCCGATTTTCAGTTAAGGAGTAAGCAGTTTCTTTCTTCCCACCCTTTTCTTCCTTGATTACGGACGAGATTAACTCCGCATCTTCAAGAAATCTGATCATATTTTGATAATTGGATTGAGACAAGGCTTCCGCCCTTAAAACCTCTCCCCTTTTGTACATCCTGTCTCCGAGATCTCTTATTTTTTTCAGCCACTCTTTTTGATTTTGCGCCTTTTTCTTCAAATAGGGGAAACTTTTAATCACCACCCAATAAGCTTCAATGTAATTATGAATCAAACCGGCAAATGGTTTTAATTTTGTCCTGCCTTTGCCTTTTACTTCTATCCAAACCTGACCATCCCGTTCTGTAGGAATAATCATTTTCCTGCCATGCAAATAAGCCAGAATATCGTTTACTTCTTCCAGATCATCTTTGCGTTCATCAAAGATAAATTCATTCCACAATAACCGCTTGAGAAATTTATAATCTCCCATAATCCGGCCAAGCGACACTACATCCTCACTGCTTTCGAGCATTGATGTCGCAACAAAACTTAAGGGAACGAAGAAATGCAAAATGGTATTTTTATAGTATTCCAGGTTGAGCCTTTTTTCATCATCGAGCGAATAAATTACTTCCTGCATTTCCTCTTCTTCTTCAGTTTCAATCCTGGATATAATCTCTGATTGGACAAAGATATTAAGGGCATCGTCTATTGCTCTTTCCTTATGCGCAAAAGTTTCTGCGAATTTTACGCATCTGGTCGATAAGTATTCATAAAACTCATTTAAAATGTCCGTTAGCTCATCATGAGATATCCCTCTGCGGTCATGACTCAAAAGACTAGCAGCAACAAGTGAAAATGGCGTCACCACAGAAACATTGTTGATTTCCAGCACAATTTCATAGCCTATTTTTCGATAAAGACTCTGCCGTTCATCCAAAGTCATTTGTTCAATTTGTTTTTCCTGCGATTCCAGATATGACTTCATAATTATCGGTTCACCAATATTGATGTAAACCCGTCCATAGCGTTTGCGCAGTATATTGCTGCTTTTAATTATCTCGGCTGTATTTTCTCTGGATTTAGGCGCACCAGACAATTCATCAAGATATGTTTTCTCTTCGATCACCCGATCGTAACCAATATAAACGGGAATAGCGGCAAAATTATCGCAATACTTTTCCTGATAAGCCTGAATGATCATGGAAAGAAGCCCGTATTTGGGAATTACCATTTTCCCGGTACGGCTTCGGCCCCCTTCTATGAAAAATTCCAGAGGTAAACCTTCCTTCAGGAGTATGGCAATGTACTTGGACAATACTTCAGCATAAACTTCGTTTCCTCTGAAACTGCGCCGCATAAAGAAAGCACCGGACTTGCGGAAAATGTATCCCAGCGGGAAAAAAGACAAATTATTTCCCGCTGCAATAAAGGGCAATTGAATATTACTTTTATAAAGCACATAAGAAAGCAATAAATAATCGATATGACTGCGATGACAGGGAATAATAACAAAAGGCATTTTTTTGGATATTTTTCTTAACTTCGCCAGACCTTCGTGATCAATGGATACGCCGTCATAGACTGTGTTCCACAACCATGTAAGTACCTTTAACCATATTTGAGCAAACGTTTCTTTGTAATCGGAAGCAATTTCATAAAGGTAACGCCGGACGTCTCTTTCCACAACCATCCTGGTTTTTTTAGATTTCTCGGCATAATCATTAATAAATTTTTTCATGTTTACGTCACTTAAAACCATGCCGATAAGTTCTTCCCTCGATTTCAAAGCCGGCCCGATTACAGCGGTTTTTTCTTCTTCAATGCGACCTATCAATTCCCCGCGTAAATCGTGAATAATGGTTTCTTGCAGTCTGTCTTTGTTTTCTTTTAAATAGCTGGATAAATTAATTGGTTCGGCTGGTATAATGTAGGCCTGATTTGAATATCGCATGAATGTAATTATACGACGCAAAGCGCCTGTCTGCTCAGATTGCCCGAATAGAATGTTAATCAAGCTTTCATCTTCACTTTCCCTTCTTCGCCCATAAGCGACAAGAACAGGTACGATGAAAATGGGAAAATCAACCATTGCCTGGATTTTTATCAGGCTGGAGATAGCCTGATCTGCTGACCTGCTTTCGATAAACTCCGATTCACCAAGATGAACTATGCTACTGCTTTTCTCGGCAAATGTTTTTTCCATGAAGGCTAACTTGCTTTGCAGTGCCTTTTGCTTATTCTTAAAACGACGTAAAAAAGACGATAAAAGAAATTTTAACATCTGTGGCAAGGGCTGCCAGAAAGACATGTTCATGCCATGCGCATACACAGGACGTGGCAGTTCCGCGCGTCCTGTGAGCTCGTAAATAATTAGACTGTTGAGCTTACTTCTTTGCTTAATGGCATAAATTATTAACCCTTCCTTAGATAGTTTTCTGAGAGAGTCAATGTATTCATCAGCTATTGATACTTGTGAAAGAAACATTTTCGCCGGACGAAATCTCCAGAAATTCTGCTTATCATAAAGACATCCAGAATAATATTCTTCATCGTGTTTATGATCCATAATCAATCTTCTTCTTTCTGAAATTCACCTGGAAAACGTTCTGACATGTACTCTTGTACACAAACCCGGACTTCCCCCGCAGTGTTAAAAGACATTGCCTTTTTCAATAGCATCTTTGATTCCTGAAGTGTAGATTCCCGAATTATCTTCTTTACCCTTGGAATTGCTAAATGATTCATGCTTAATTCATCCAATTCCATCCCTAACAGTATCAAAGAGCACAGAGGATCACCGGCCATTTCTCCGCACATTGCAACACGGATTTTTGCGTCATGAGCCACGTCCACCACACTTTTTATCAACCTTAAAACAGCCGGATGGAGTGGTTCATAAAGATACGTTAATCTTTCATTGGCGCGATCAATAGCCAAAGAATATTGAATCAAATCATTTGTGCCAATACTGAAAAAATCTACTTCACGTGCCAACTTGTCAGCAATGATAGCTGCTGTTGGAACTTCAATCATAGCGCCAATTTCCATCTCTGAGGCAATTTTAACACCCTCGGCTAATAGTTCATTTTTAGCTTCTTCAAGCAATTTCTTTGCTTCGCGTATTTCCTCAACACCAGAAATCATCGGGAAAAGAATTTTTACCTTTCCTAAGGCACCAACACGCCAAATAGCCCTTAACTGGGTTTTAAAAAGGGCTACTTCTTTCAAGCAAAACCGAATCGCTCTCAAACCCAATTGCGGGTTTAATTCTTTTTGTTGTTTTTGGTTCGAAGGAAATTTATCGCCACCTAGATCAAACGTGCGGATTGTTGACCAAAGCAAATCCTTCGTGGTAACTACTTGGCTATAGTTGTTGAAATGGTCGTCTTCTGTAGGTAATTCTTCGCGATTAATATAAATAAATTCAGTACGATAAAGTCCGATATATTCTACACCATGCGTAATTGCTGAAGGCATTTCTTCCACAAATTCAATATTGCCTCCTATTTGTACCTTATAGCCATCTTGCGTCACTGCCGGCAGTTTCGCATATTTAAGATAGTCTTCTTTAGACGCAGAATACAGAAGACTTTTCTCTTGATATCTTTTTAACATGTCCGGATAAGGATTAACAACGACTAATCCTGATGTACCGTCAACAATGATTTCATCTCCGGTTCGCGCAAGGCGTGTGATATTATCCAACCCAACTACGGCAGGCAATTCCATTGAACGGGCAACTATAGCTGTGTGCGACGTACGGCCACCACTGTCGGTAGCAAAACCAACAACTTTATCTAATTTCATCTGTGCCGTATCCGCCGGAGAAAGATCATGAGTAACAACAATCACTCCATCAC
>JBAXON010000106.1:0-10210 GCA_037133255.1 Deltaproteobacteria bacterium | reverse complement strand
TGTTCATCATCCGCCAAAGTGTGAACAATCTGCAGCACCATTCCTGAATCTACCATCCCATAGATCACCCTTACCTTATACTTCCTAGTCGGCAGTTTTATGGTCTCAAATACAGGGGAGTTCTTGGTCAAATTTTTAACGGCATTCCTGTTGATACTCAACTCCTTCCATGGACCGATGTCTGAGGATAAGATTTCCTCACCACCAGTTGTTACCAACCGAAAAAACCTATCATCAATTCCGGAAGATTTTACTTCCTCATTTATATGTTCATTAATAGCCTCTGTTCCCTTTGAGGCAAGTATTAAAGAGCATTCCTTCATCTCTACTTCCATTTCGTTATCAGTCCTGGCACTAATTCTGGAAATCGTCGCCTGATAAAAAACATAGAAAGCCGCAAAGATTAAAACCGTGAAAATTCCCATGTAAAGAATTGTCAGGCGAAAAGCAAGAGAATGCCTGAATCTATTAACCTTCTCGGAGAACATATCCAACACCCTTTATTGTATGGATGAGTTTCTTGTCGAAATCCCCTTCGATCTTTTCCCGTAATTTGCATATCCGTGCCTCTACTACGTTCGTCTCCGGATCAAAATTATAGTCCCATACATGTTCCATGATCATGGTTTTGGAAACGGGACGCCCTGCGCTACGCATCAGGTATTCAAGTAAGGCAAATTCGCGTGGTTGAAGATCGATCCGTTTCCCTTTCCGATTAACTTCCCTAGTCAGGAGGTCCATTGTGAGATCGCACATCTCTAACCGAGTTGGTTCAGCTGCGCCGGAGGCACGTCGTATTAATGCATAGATACGTGCTACTAATTCGGAAAAAGCAAAAGGCTTGGTAAGATAGTCATCGCCCCCACTCTGAAGTCCCTTGACTCGGTCATCCACAGTGCGTTTAGCACTTAGAATGAGCACAGGCGTGCTGACTTTCTTCGACCGCATCTTCTCAATCAAGGTCAGGCCATCTAATTTGGGCAGCATAATGTCGACGACGGCTACATCATATTGTTTATTAATGCCTAAATGAAGCCCATCCTCGCCGTCGATAGCGTGATCCACCATAAAACCTTCTTGCTTAAGACCCTTCACAATAAAAGAAGCAATCTTTTTATCGTCTTCTACAAGTAATACTCGCAATGTTTAATTCCTTTCTTGGCTTCCGCTACGATTCGCTTGAGTAAAGTAGTTTGGTTTAACCTCGTATTTTGAGTTGAAGGATGCTTCATCCATTAGCAACCGGATTTTCCAACGCTACCAACTATTTTATTATCTTGTTTATAGCATATTTTCGAAGAGACAACATTAATGATTACGAGTTGAATTGTGATATTTTTGATAAAATTGCTTGATGCTATATTTCAGGAAGGCATAAATACCACGTCATTATGAAAATACCAAGCTCAAAAACCTGCACGTTTCAACTTGTTATCAATGCGGGAGTTTCAACCATCGGCACTTTTCAATCTGTCAATTGTATCGTTGTGCAATTTGAGTGCATGTTTTATCTGCGAAAACAATTGAACATAACTATGACTGATCCTGTTCATTTTATAAAGTCTGAGCTAATTAAAAACATAGGATGGACTACCTCTGTGTCAATGAAATAAGATTGACTGTATGATCTGGCTAGGTAATTATTTACAATTTAATTAGCCGGACATCGTAGCGGAAATCCTCAACAGCGGTTACCACGACTTTTTTTATGTCCGGATGGGCGGCGTTCAGAATATAATTATATTCGTTTGGAACCTGAACAGAGGGGACTTTTAAAATAAATTCTCCCGATAATATCCATCCGGTACCGATATCCTGCAGCTCATCGGGCGGAGGATAATCTTTCCAATATGGAGGAAGACCGGAAATATCTATTTTGCGAATAGACACAGTGTCCGGGATTTCGATAGTTGCCAGTTTAATAGGGGGAAAGACAAGTGAGCTTTTCACGTGGCCATAGAATTCCAGGGCAGCCAATGCCCGGTTTTCGGCAACATATACAACAGGAGTTCCCACGGATGTCCAGCGGCTACCACCAAGGCGCGGCCCTTCGCCGGATAAATCGTTTATATACTTTGATTTTGCTATACGATATAAGAGCATCAGGATACAATGCCATGTTCGATCCGGATAAGTTCCTTCATTACCAAATCAATACCGAGGTCGAATTCCATCAACTCCAAAGGGGTTTTCCCTCCCAACGCCACACTTTCCGATTTAAGCCATGCTGTGGCGGCCTTGGGGTCTTCAAAAACATCTTCGCACCTGTCCTTAACCATTGCTATTTTCATAACACGCTCGGAAATAGCGGGGCTTAATTTTTTTTCGGAATCGACTCTGTAACGATCAATTGTTCTAGGACTTAACGAC
This sequence comes from Deltaproteobacteria bacterium, assembly GCA_037133255.1. GTDB lineage: Bacteria > Desulfobacterota > Syntrophia > Syntrophales > Smithellaceae > FEN-1160. Next base: position 7,840 of record JBAXON010000106.1, on the reverse strand, counting down.
AAAAGGCGGGCCATATCCCTGGGCTTAACAGAGAGGTTCTTTTCAAGTATTTCAATTGTTTTTGCGAACAACCCAGCCTGGAACAGCCCCAGTAGGTCAAGGGGGTTTCTAACGGCCTGATTGTTGATGTGCAGCATTTTCATTACATTCGCGATAGCCATAATAGATTCCTTTTGTACGTCATTTGTCTATCTAATAGCGACAAATGGCGTTACTGTCAAGTGAAATGTTTAATTGTGTAAAATATACGCATCAACCTGATGAACCTAAAAAATATATCGTTTTTCAAGCGCCTTGATTTCCCCTGCCTTAGCCTTCCAGAGCCGGTCAAACTCAGCCTTGAAATATGTCATTTACTTAAACACGTCAAATTTAAAACGCTTTTCCAGTCTTTTGATTTCCTGTATGGATATGCGGACACATGTCCGCATCTTTATCACCTGAATATCTCCATCGTCGATGAGCCTTCTAATTGTGCAATGGTGGACATCAAAATAATCGGCAACCTCCTTGATGTTGTAATACTGCCTTGAGATAAGTGACGCACCTGTCTTAAATTTCTTTAAGACACCGGAATTGCTAGTGTTTAAAATGTTCGGTTTGATCGTTTCCACATTTCACCGTTTTTGAACGTTTTAAATCGGTTTTAAGGGGTGTCAACCTCCTACCCCTGCACTTACCCCTACCCAAAAAAGTTTTCTTTCATTTCACGTCACGAAAATTCATTTTCAGATCACATTTACGCCATGATAACCGGTTTTGAAAATGACTCCGGACCCCCCTTTTTGACAGAACGAGTTTTTTCCGTGAATTGATGTTTTTTTAGATGCTCTGTTCGCTTTTTACGATCCTCGTCTGTGGTCTCCTGTTTTGCCGGGTGGTTTTTTAGCCATAACTGGAGCTGAGGTCTTTCCTCCTTATCTGGATCGAGCCCAAGCATGCCGGTTTTGATGATACAATTCCTGTTGAGCATCTCCAGAGTGAAGTAACCTGCAGGAGCCACTTTGGCGAGTTTACGTTGTGCTTGAACCAGGGGGAGATTCCTATGCAAGCGCTCTCGGCAGATTTCCTCTCCGGCATACCAGATAATCAGGCTATTTGATTCCAGGGGGCAGAAGGGTGCTTCGCATACTTCGTACATTTTGCATTCTTCCCTTTCTGACCGAACTCTCTTTTTGGGTTTGTATGGGCAAGATTCGCATTCAGGGTGCATTATGAGCCTCCTGTGCAAGATAGTCCTGAACATTCAGAACTATCTGCTTTTTCGATAATGATTGTTGCGTTTGCCATATACTTTCCGCTTTCGGATAGTCATGTTAAAAGAACATAGCAAGGATGTCAAAAAACAGGGTCAATTATAGACGCTATAGTCAGAAAATTTCAGGATTTGTCATAAAAATGTCTGAACATTTGTTGTTCTTGAAATAAATAGTTTAAGGGAGTTAAAGAGGATATTGCAGCAGATAGAAAGGAAACTGGCAAAATTGAAATGGGGATATTTCAAATCGGGGATGCAGGTGGGAATGGTTTTACTGTAACTAAAATGTAACCGTCTTAACCGAATATATACAAAAAACAAACAAATGAAATCCAATATAGGTCAGGAAGCAGTTTATTTATAAGGTATTTTTGTAAGGAATCACTTTGCCCTATTGCTTTACCTAAAACCGCTCGTATTGTTTTAACGTGGAATATAATCCTATTTTTCAGACGGCTTTTCAGACGGCTTTTGGTTCCCAAAAACGACTTTTAACGGCCTAAAAAGCGTGTAAAATCAGGTGGAATACGCTCTTAATTGCCCTTTCACGGCTGTAACCGGGGTTCGACTCCCCGTGGGGACGCCAAATATCAATAAAAAAGGCAAACCGTTTTGAGGTTTGCCTTTTTTATCTTTTCAAAAATACTATTTCTTTGGTTTAGGTGCTGCTTTTTTTGCTGCCGTCTTCTTTGGCGCTGCCTCTCCAGTCTTTGCTGAAGCTTTCTTTGCAACTTTCGGCTTTGCCGGTGCTTTTTCTTTGGCGGCCGTCTTCTTTGCCGCAGGCTTCGCCTTTGGTTTTTCTTTAGGTTCGTCTTCGACAACTACCTGTTTCTGCACATCTTCCGGTATTTGTACTGGCTCAACTGGTGCTGCGGGTTTCGCTTCAGGCTCTACCACAACCTGCGGTTCAGGCTGCTTCTGCGGTGCCACCTGAACGGGGGCTACTGTTTGCGGCTTTTCTTTAGGTTCTTGAACTGCCGGTGCTGCTTCTTTTTTCACTGGCGCCTGGGCTGCCGCGTCCTGGTGCGCTTCATGCTTTTCTTTGGACTTCTTCGGTTGCTTTTCAACCGCCTCGGCAGGTGTCTTCTTCTTTTTTTCTTTCTTGACAGGCGGTGCGGCTAATTTCTCGGCTTTAGCCTGCGCCAATGTCTGGACAAGCTTTGCATTCTTCTCAAAAGCTGTTATGCGGACATTAGTTTCTCGAATTTGGGACTTCAAATTTTTAATCAGAGCGTCACGCTGGGCGGCTTCTTTGGTTATCCCTTTTTCCGCTAATTTCTTTAATCGCACTGCCAGCTTAGCCTCTAAAACCCGGCGCTGTTCAATTCTGACTTCTTTACTTTTTGATGACATTATTTATCTCCCCTTGTATTTTAAAAATAATTTACCAATAAAAAACTAAATATCAACTTTCTTCCCCAAAAGCTATTAAAATATTAATGAGGCTATTTTTTATCTGAGTGATAGATAACCAATAACTTCAACATGTTCTGTTTGGGCAAACATATCCAGCGGCAACAGACTCAAAAGATCATAGCCGCATTCCCGTAAATACTTAATATCACGCGCTTGTGTTGCCGGATTGCAGGAAATATAAATAACTTTTTGTGGACGTAAAGTCGAAATTGCCTTCAGAACCGCGCCACCGCAACCACTGCGGGGAGGATCAAGCACCAGCAAATCAATGCTATCCGCCCCTGATGCAAATTCCCGCAGTAAAACATTTTCAACTTCGCCACAAATAAAGTTTGTGTTCCGCACGCCTTGATTTTCGGCATTTCTTTTGGCGAACTTTACCGCCTGCTCGCCTGTCTCTATGCCAAAAACATTTTGGGCATAAGGTGAAAGAAAAATGGAGAACAGGCCGCTGCCGCAATAGGCATCAACCAGTGTGTTAATTTTTCCGGGCATTGCCAAACGGCAAACCTCATCTACCAATCTATCCGTCAAATATAAGTTGGCCTGAAAAAATCCGCCATCTGGCACTAAAAATTCCTTCCCTTTCACCATACGCTTAATTCGATCATTGCTCTGTTGGGCATCATCTGGCAATCCTGACCAGATTGTTAAATTGCTTTCCACACTCAACAGTTTGGGGTTATCCCGCAACTCTTTTATTTTATCGTTGATTGTTTCTTCCATAATTTCGCACCGCCTAATGTCCACAATTGTGCCGCCGGACACATCCAGAAAGCCAAGTTGACATTCGGTGGCTTTATTTGCGGCATGCAACTGCGCTTTACCGCGGTAGTGATAGGCTTTGGGCGAGGCGATAGGTTCTAAAACTGGTGGGGAAACAACTTTCCCGATTTTCAAAAAAGCATCGAACACTTGCTTTTTTTTGATTTTTAACTGCTGTTCATAGTTCAAATGCTGGTAGCAACAACCACCACAGTTTTCATAATGACTGCACAATGGAACATCGCGCAGAGGAGATGGCCTTGATATTTTTACTATTCTGCCACGGGCAAATTTCTTTTTCAGCTCTACAATTTCAATTTCCAGTTCATCATCGGGGGCTGCAAAGGGTACAAAAACAACAAAATTCTCAACGCGACCAACACCATGCCCGCCAAAAGCTATTGATTCAATTTTTATTGTTACCTGATCCTTTAACCGCAAAAGAAACCTCTCCAGAAATAGTTTTGCAAAACTCCACTATCCATCATCCCGACGAAGGAGACTGTGTTGAAATGTCTTTGCGAGCGAATGTAATGAGCGAAGCAATCTCATAAGCCTTAGAATACATTTAGATTGCCACGTTCACTGTCGTGAACTCGCAATGACAAATGAGGATTGCGATACAGTCTCTTCGCCGAAATGCCAGGAAATGATGATACATGTAGCGAATCGATTTTTCAAAGCTTTTCAATTTATAGATACCATATAGCATAAATGTAGCAGCAGTCAACAAAGGCTCTATTTTTCTTTACAACTTGGAACAATGTTGTTAATTAGTGTTTCGGACTGCTCGGGGAGCAGTCCCTGTAATTTCTTGATAAAGGATCGTTAATGTCAGAAAGAAAATCAATCTTATGCCCCAACTGCCGTAAGCTGATTAGCTCGGATGAGCCTGCCTGCCCTTATTGCGGAATTCTAAAGCCAGGATTGCACAATGCCGCAAGTGTCATCAGAAATATTTTTCTTGGTGCCGACCCGGTAATGACCATTATCTACATTAACATCGCCTGCTTCATTCTTTCCTTGCTTCTTGATCCAAGCGGAATTCTATCCGGCGGCGGAATGTTTGGTATTCTTGCGCCGTCAAACCAGAGTCTTTTTCTGCTGGGCGCGACCGGTACCATTCCCGTTATCGAATATTCTCGCTTCTGGACTCTAATTTCCGCTTCATTTTTACACGGAGGCATTTTACATATCGTCTTCAATATGATGGCGCTATATCAACTTGGCCCTTTCATCCTGCGTGAATTCGGTTTCTACCGTTTTATAAATCTGTATATTCTCACCGGAGTTGCCGGCTTTGCCGCATCTGTGCTGTTTGGTGTTCCTTTCACCATCGGCGCTTCCGCCAGTATCTGCGGTTTAATAGGCGCGATCTTGTATTATGGAAAAAGCCGCAGCGGATACTACGGGCAAGCTATATTCAAACAGGCCATGGGCTGGGTTGCAGGCCTTGTTGTTTTCGGCCTGATCATCGGCGGAATAAATAACTGGGCGCACGGCGGCGGAATATTATCGGGAATACTTCTGGGGTTCGGGATGGGCTACAATGAAAACAAACCGGAAACAGCCTGGATCAAGTTTTTGGCCTACGCCTGCATTATAATTACGGCTGTAATTCTAATCTGGTCGATTGCCTATTCGCTAATCGCGGTTATCTTTTAGGGGACGTGTTTTTTCCAAACTGGCCGGATTTCGGGCTGATCGGGGATCAGACCCTGCTGTCATTTCTTCGGATAAGCAAGCCTTTTAGATAACGTCCTTCGGGATGACCAAAGCCCAGGGGATGATCGGGGCTTGCCTCGAGTCTCGACAAAAGCTGCAAGCCCACTCCGGCATCACGCGCCGCGCCTTGCACAATCTTGTAAAACAAATCTTCTTCCAAAAAATTGGAGCAGGAAAATGTCGCCAGTATTCCGCCTCGGGCAAGATGCCGTATTGCCTGCAAATTTATTTCTTTATAGCCCCGCGTGGCGCGAGGAACGTCACGCCTGGTCTTGGCAAAGGCCGGAGGGTCTAAAATAATCAGATCAAAGTTTTCCCGCGTATCGCGCAAATAATCAAAGACGTCAGTCTCAATTACCGGGGAATTATCCGGGGAAATACCATTTAGCCGCAAGTTTTGGGCGGCAGCTACGCAAGCCGCATCAGATGAATCCAAAGAGACAACACGTTTAGCGCCTCCCGCGGCGCAGTACACAGAGAAAGCTCCGGTATAGGAAAAGCAGTTTAAAACTCTGGCATCGCGGCTAATCGCGCCTACCCTTTCCCGATTAATCCGCTGGTCAAGAAAAAACCCGGTTTTCTGGCCACCGATAAAATCCACTTCAAAAGAAAAACCATTTTCCTTTATTTGTACCGGCGCCGATTGATTATCGCCATAGACAAAACCTTTGCGCGCATCCAAACCTTCAAGCGTTCGGGAACGCCCCTGGCTCTGCTCATAAATACGAGCCGGTTTTAGCTGCGAAATCAGGGCATTAAGAATTTGATCTTTTTGCTTTTCCATTCCGGCGGTAGTAATCGATATTACCAGCGTTGAGCCATAAACATCGGCAATTAATCCTGGAAATCCATCGCCTTCGGCATTGACCAGACGATAAGCATCGGTCTGCTTGTTGATAATTTTTTGACGTAATTCGCAGGCTGACTGCAGGCGGTCTTGCCAGAAATCGGCAGAGATAACCTGATCGCAATTTGAAGTTAAAAACCGAAAAGCAATGTCGGTGCGGGAATTGAAAAAACCAAGTGCCAGCGGTTTTCCTGCCGCGTCTTTGGCTAATATCACATCACCGTCAGTCGGCCCTCCTTTAATTGCGCCGATGGCGCCGGAGAATACCCACGGATGGCCGCGCAGCAGAGAGGCTTCCCTCCCCTTTTTCAATACTATTTCCGGATAAGCTGGTATTGACATAATTTTATTACTATCGTTTCCGGCTTGCATTTGCAAGCACTGAAAGTTTCCGCTGCGTTAGGGCACGCGGCCTGCAGGATCAGTCACATGCAACATCACGATTACTTTTCGTTGCAAATCTTTGATAAATATTGAAAAGCAACAGCGCGACACAAATGACAATGGCGATAAGGGCAATTGGCCTGGTGAAAAAGATGGAAAAGCTGCCCTGGGATATGAGTAGTGATCGCCGCAGATTGACTTCAAACATCGGCCCCAGAACAAAACACAAGATGAGCGGCGCCGCTTCATAGCCAAACTTTTTTAGCAAATATCCGAATATTCCAAAGATAACCATCACGACAATATCGAAAACATTATTGTTGATCGAATATGCTCCTATCACACAAAAAAGAAGAATCAGCGGATAGAGAACCCTGTCCGGGATGCGGAGTACCTGCACCCACAGAGGTATCAACGGCAGATTCAAAACCAGCAGCATCAGATTCCCTATATACATGCTGCCAAGTAAGCCCCAGAATACATCCGGATGCTCCTTAATCAAAAGAGGGCCGGGAACAATCCCATGAATGAGAAACGCCCCGTAAAGGACTGCCAGCACAACGTTTGGGGGAATGCCCAGTGTCAAAAGCGGTATAAATGACGTGGATGTGGCCGCGTTATTGGCTGCTTCCGGCGCGGCCACACCTTCGATTGCTCCCTTGCCGAATCTTTCGGGATTTACGGCCACACTTTTTTCTACCCCATAGGCAACAAATGTGGACAGAACAGGCCCGCCGCCAGGAAGAATGCCCAGGAAGAAGCCGATTAATGTTCCGCGCAAAATTGCCCATTTACTTTGCAGCCAGTCTAATCTGGTGGGAAATAAATTTTTAATCTTTACTTTTAGAATTTTGACTGATGCCTTTTTTTCCATGCTGTTAAAAACTTCGGCGACACCAAATAATCCCATTGCCAGCGGCGCAATCCCGATCCCTTCAAAAAGATTCAATATACCAAAAGTCATTCTTTGCTGAGAGCTGATGGGATCAAGCCCGATAGTGCTTAAGACCAGCCCTAGAAAAGCCATGATGCCCGCCTTGAGCATGGGACCTTGAGAAAGATACGAAACAAAGACAAATCCCAGAAGAATAATGGCAAAATATTCGGGTGGGCCAAATTTTAAAGCGATAACTGATAGCGGCCCGGCAATAAACTGCAACCCGATTAAGCCTACAGTTCCTGCAATGAAAGACCCGAAGGCGGCAATCCCCAAAGCGGAGCCTGCGCGTCCCTGCCTTGCCATCTGATAGCCATCCATGCAGGTAACAACCGATGCCGTTTCACCGGGCACATTAACCAGAATGGATGTTGTGGAACCTCCGTACATGACGCCGTAATAAATTCCCGCCAGCATGATAATCGAACCGGCGGGAGTCATCTGGAAAGTTAAAGGCAAAAGAATGGAAATAGCCCCGACAGGACCAATACCCGGAAGCACACCAACC